>DATLGQ010000074.1:0-3162 GCA_035540435.1 Fimbriimonadaceae bacterium | reverse complement strand
GGAGGCGAACGACCCCGCCTTTGCCGCCGAGCTGGCCTCTCTGGCCGAACTGTTCGTCAACGACGCGTTCGGCACCGCGCATCGCGCCCATGCCTCGACCGAAGGTGTCGCCCGTTACCTGCCGGCCGTGGCCGGATTCCTCATCGAGAAGGAGCTGAAGTTCCTGGGAGAGGCGTTGGAGAGCCCCCGCCGCCCCTTCGTCGCGATCCTCGGCGGCGCCAAGGTCAAGGATAAGATCGGAGTGATCGAGAGCCTGCTCCCAAAGGTGGACGCCCTGCTGATCGGCGGCGGAATGGCCTACACCTTCCTCAAAGCCAAAGGCTACGGGATCGGCAAGTCGCTCCTGGACGAGAGCAATCCGGAATTCGCCCGACGCGCTGTAGACAGTCCGAAGATCCACCTGCCCGAGGACACACTGGCCACGTATGAATTGACTGAAGACGCGCCCAACCGGGTGGTGCCGGCGTCGGCCATTCCCGCCGACCAGATGGGGGCGGATATCGGGCCCGCCACGATCGACGCGTTCCGCAAGATCATCGCCTCGGCCGGCACGGTGGTATGGAACGGGCCTATGGGCGTCTTCGAGCTCAGCCCCTTCTCGGCCGGAACGCGCGCCATCGCTCAGGCCATGGCCGAATCAGACGCCGTCACCATCGTCGGGGGTGGGGACAGCGCCGCCGCGGTCGAGCAATTCGGCCTTGCTGAGAAGATGAGCCACGTCAGCACCGGCGGCGGCGCATCGCTCGAGTTCCTCGAGGGCAAGGAGCTGCCGGGTATCGCGGCCCTGCAGGACCGTTGAGGAAGCTATCCTGGAGCAGTTCATGCGCTACTGGTTGATGAAATCCGAGCCCGACACCTACGGCATCGACGACCTGATCGAGCAGGGGACCGGCATGTGGGAGGGATGCCGCAACTACACGGTCCGCAACTTCTTCCGCGACGAGATGAAGGTGGGGGACCAAGCCTTCTTCTACCACTCCAATGCCGACCCCAGCGGCATCGTCGGCATCATGGAGGTCGTCCGCGAGGCCTATCCCGACCCCACCCAGTTCGACCCCAAGAGCGACTACTTCGACTCCAAGAGCAAGCCGGAGGAGCCCCGTTGGCTCTGTCCCGACGTCAAGTTCGTTCGCAAGTTCCAGCGGGTGGTGCCGCTTGCCGAGCTGCGCCAGACGCCGGGCCTGGAGGAGATGCTCGTCATCCGAAAGGGCCAGCGCCTGAGCGTGATGCCGGTGACCGAGCAGGAGTGGCAGATCGTACTCGCCCTGCCGGGGATCTAGCCAGGCGGCCGAAAGTCCTGCTCGTCCAGACGGCCCTCCGGGGTGCGTCTCATCTTGAGATGCACGGGACCCGTGTGACTGTTGCCCTGCGAGTAGAGCTCGTAAGCCATCTCGGGAAGTGGTCGGTAGAGGAAGGGTCCGCTGCTGAGCGGGTCGTATGCGTACTCAGTTTGCCTGAGTTCGGCTAGATCCGATGGCAATCGCGCGTACTCCCACCTGAACAGAGCGATCGAAGCGTGGAGTCGGAGAAGCCGGATCTGAGTTCGGGATTTGGCGCTTGCCTGAAGATGCTGGGCGTCCCCTATCATCTCACGACCCTCAAGAATCGGCTCGATTCCGAAGACCTCAACTTCACGACTGATCGGAGGCACCCAGCGGTTCTCGGGCTCTCGGAGGACCCGGACGAGCAACTGCATCCGCTCATTCATCCGTTCAAACATCTGCGCCTTTCGCTGACGCCGCTCTGCGTCGCTCATGCCCGCGATCTCAGACACGTACTTTTCGGCCCCCTGCGGGTCGGTCTCTCGCAGTTCTGCGAGGAAGCGCTTGGGCGAGCTGAAAAGCTGCTCGATGAGCGCCGCATAAACCTGTCGCTCCGATTCCAGACATGCCATGAGCGGATTTGGCGTAGCCAAGAACTTGTCGCACCACGAGATAATGCGACTGGCGCTGGCACGGTCAATGGTGCCCGCCCGGTGTTCGAGTTGCGCCAACATGATGGAGATGCAGGCGATGGAGACCAAGTTGCTGATGGCGGCTTTCTGACTAATGCGATGGCTGAACGTCAGACCATCGAGAAATGCGCTCGTAGCTCCGGCGGCGTCTCCCTGAGAAAGGCGGAGGTAGGACTCGGCAGCAATCAGGCGGGTCAGGGTTTTGAAGTGGCTCAATTGAGGCATCACTGTTTCGACCGTTATAGGTCTTGGATCGAATGCCGGTTTGGCGTTCCCTGCGCGGATGAGTTCCAGCACGGGTCTGATCGAGGCGCTGAGGCGTTCATGACTAGCGAGCCAGTCTTGTCCCGGGCTTCGCTGAAGATGATCCTCGATTAGCCGCGCGAGCCGCGGTTCTTGGATCAGGTCGACCGCGCTGATGTACTCTTCGTAGCCGTTCCTACCTGTGGCGACGCCGATGATGCGCGGGAACAGAGGCTCGGGAGCGCGTTCCTGCCGGAACGGCACTGCGCAAAGAAGAAAGGCTGCTGCGAAGGCGCTCACGAACATTGGACGGATAGTGGGCACTACTTGGTTGGCCGTGTTGGGTTCCGCTGCTCGCTTACTCTTGGGCTGCGGCGGCTGGCCAACTGATGCCTCAATGCTCGTACGGCCTGAGCTACGACCGGGCCTCGGCGAGCCTTGACCCTCAAGAGGATCGGACCCGAAGGGCCATCGCCTGGGGCTGCGAATGAAGCCTCGCTGTTCCAAACCCCAAAGGGGTTTCGCACGCTAAGCCCAGGGTTGCGGCTGCAGCCGCTACCCTGGGAGGGGGCGCCGAACCATACAACTCTGAAGGGGTTGCGCACCTAATCCGGCTATAACACGATCCACGCCGCGGTTCGTGTCGGCCCTCTACCTCCACCTCGTCTTCTCCACCAAAACCCGGGCCTCGTTCCTCGCCGAACTGGCGCGGCCAACCTGGGGCTACGCGTGCGGAACCCCTTTGGAGTTCGCCGCACTGCCTCGTGGTTGAGGCTACGACTGCGGTCGGTGTGCCTCAAGGGGATTGGGGCATTCAAGCTGGCTAGCGCGTTCACGATCAGCCAGCAGAACCCCCTCCTTACTCCTCCCCCTCCGGCACAAACATCCGCAGGGGGAGGCCTCGCGGGGAGCTCCGACAGAAGCCTCCCCCGCCGAGGGTTTGTGCGGGAGGGTGAGGGCAGGGT
>DATLGQ010000073.1:0-5308 GCA_035540435.1 Fimbriimonadaceae bacterium | reverse complement strand
GGCCACGCACCATAGAACGCGTCCCGCGCCCGCACGGCTCGCTCGATAACGTCCGCGCCCCCGACTGCCGTCAAGTGGCCCATCTTGCGCCCCGGCCTCGACTCCACTTTCCCGTACCAGTGAACGTGCACGCCGGGGATTTCGAGGGCCGCTCGCAGCCCGGGCCGGAAGTCTCCTGCGCCCGGCTGGCCGAGCAGGTTCGCCATGCATGCCGGGCCCCCCGAGGGCTCTGCCGGTGGAAGCCCCAGGACGAGCCGAACGTGCTGCTCGAACTGGCTGACGCCGCCCCAGTCGAGGGTGTAGTGCCCGGTATTGTGAGGTCGCGGAGCGATCTCGTTGACCATAAGCGCTCCATCCTCCAACTCGAAGAGCTCAACACCGAAGAGCCCATAGCCGTCGACCGCCTCGACGGCGGCAAGGGCGACCTCGGACGCGTCGGTGTCGGCGGGATAGACGAGACTGCAGACATGGTTCTCCTGCACCGTCTCCATGGTCGGAAAGCAGCCCGCTCCACGGGAATCCCGGTAGACCATCACCGCGAGCTCGCGCCGGAAGGGCACGTAATCCTCCGCCAGCCATCCTCCACCCTGCCAGAGGTCGCGATGAGACTCGAACTCCTCTTGGCTCCGGGCGTATCGCGTTCCCTTCCCGTCGTAGCCACCGAAGCGCGCCTTCAGCACCAGGGGCTCACCGGACCACGCCCCGTCCGACCCTTCCAGAGCCCAAGCTCGCGGAGAAGGCACGCCCGCCCGTGCGTACGCTTGCCGCTGGAGGAGCTTGTCCTGAATCGTCGCAAGCGTGTCGATGCCCGGGAGGATGTTCGCCTCGTCCACTCTCACCAGCCGGCAAGCCTCCCGCAGGCTGCCGGCGGGGATGAATTCATTCTCCAGGGTCACCCGCTTGCACTGCTCGAGAAAGCCCGCGAGCGTGGAAGGATCATCCAGCTCGCCCCTCACGCCGGGAGCGATTTGGGCGGCCGGCGAGAAGGCAGACGGATCGAGCGAAAGGCAGCGCAAGCCCATTCGCTGCGCTGCCTGAATCGACATTCGAGCTAACTGCCCGCCGCCAAGGAAACCGATGTCGAACACCGGCTCTAGTTTGAACGCTAACGAGCCGTCGACTGAGGCGCCGGCGACCTGGCCGCCTTCAACGCCGCCCGGATCACTAGCACAATTGGAATCCAGATTGGGGCCAGTACGAGCAGCCAGATGCCGAACGCGCCGCCCGTCCTCAGGATGTTGCCAAGGGTGGTCGTCGCCGAGGCCCACGACTCCTTGGCCCAAGTCGGATCCTGCTTGGCTGCCGCAAGCATCGCGCTCTGCTGAAGCGTGAGCTCGATGGTCGACAGCTTGGCCAAGCCGGCGAGTGCCTGGTACTGCGCGGTCAGGCTCTCGATCTGCGAGCGAAGGTCCATGAGACGCTGATGGACCTCCAGCATCTCCGTCTGCCCCTTGGTGCGTTCGAGCATGCCGCGATAGAGCCCTTCCTGCGTCTTCATGATCTTGAGGCGCGCCTCGAAGTCCACGATCTGGCGCGTGACGTCCTCCGACTCGATGCGCTTGCTGAGTCGGGCGCCGAGCGACTCAAAGGTGGCGAGGGCCGTGTCGAAATGCTGGACAGGCACCCGCACGCTCATCGTGAGTGTCGGCTGATCACTGGCGAGGTCGGTGCTGTTGGTCGTCGCGACGTAGCCGTGGATGTCGCGGATGTACTTGGCTGCCTTCTTCTCGGCCTCCTCCACGCTCTCGACGCGCACAGAGAGCTCTGCCTTGCGTATGACATGTCGCTGTTGCGCTTCCTGATGGAGCGCCTGGTTCATAGCGCCCCGGCCGTCCTCTTGGCTGACCGTTCGCATCCGAGACTCGGCAGGCAACTCTTGGACGGGCGTCTTGTCGGCCTGGGCTGCCGCCCCCGTCGCGGCTTGATCGTACTCCCCTGCGCTGCAGGAAATGGCGAGGCCTGCCATGAGCGGCAGGAGCAGACGATGGTTGAGCTTCATCGAGCACCTCCAGAACCCTGTTGTCGAAACAGGATTGATTCGTTCAACCAAGGGAGCGGGTCCTGCGTTCCGGCAGGTACACCCTTGCACATGGCCCTGCACCCCGACTTCCTGCCGACTGGACAGCCCACCGTGGGACACCGGAGACGCTACGGCACCCTGCCGGAAGAGGAGCGGCTCGGCGTCGGGGTCGTCGGCCTCCACGAAGGCCACACCATGCTGGTGGCGCTGCGTTCAAGCGGGCTCTGCCGGCCGGTGGCCGGATGCGACTTGGCGGAAGAGAAGCGCGTCGCGGCCCTACAGGCGGCTCCCGGGATATTCGTGACCGACGACTACCGGCGGCTCTTAGAACGGCCCGACGTCCAGATCGTCGCGATCTACACGCCCGACCCTCTGCACGCCGAGCAGATCGAGATGGCCTTCGAGGCGGGCAAGCATGTGATCTGCACGAAGCCGCTGATCAACGATGCCGAGCAGATACCTCGCTTACTGAAGGCCCAAAAAACGAGCCGGATGCGTCTCCAGGTCGGCCAGAGCACCCGCTTCTATGAGCCCTTCCAGCGTCAGCGCGAACTCTATGAAGAGGGCCGCATGGGGGAGGTCGAAGTGCTCGACGCCCACTACAACCACCGAATGGACTGGTACTACGAGAAGAGCCCCTGGACGATTGCCGACACCCATTGGGCCTATCTCGGCCTCTCGCACCCCGTGGACCTCGCGCGGTGGTATCTCGGTCCGATCGCCGAGGTGTCGGCGGTGGGGACGGTGACGACACTCGGCGCGCGCTACGGCATGCGCACTCCGGATGCCATCAGCGTCAACTTGATAGGCGCGAGCGGGCGGATCGCGCGTGTTCTGGGCAACTACGGATTCCATGAGCTGCCTCGTGCGCGCTCGCTGATCGAATGCTTCTTGATGGGCTCCTCCGGTTCCTCACTCGCCCGATACCCCGATCTGCGGTTCACCTATCACGACGAGCATGGGATCGAGCTCGAGGAGGACTACCACCACGCGATGGCCGGCTACTACTACCGTCACGAGCTCAAGGGCATGCACTACGGCGAGTTCTGCAACTACGCCGACTACTTCGCGTCCAAGCTGCTCGCCGGCGAGCCAAACAGCCCCGACCTGGAGGAGGGACTGCAGACGGTGCTGGTCATGCGGGCGATCGTCGAGTCGCTCGAAACGGGCGGGACCGTCCAAGTGAACGCAATCCAAGTGTCAGACGCCGAACTCTAAACGGCCGAACCACGACAGCGCGGTGGCAGATCCCCAGCCCGGTGGTCGAAGACCCCCGGGGGTTGAGGCGCGTAGCAAACCCGGGCAAAGGCGGAGAATGGTTGCGTCGATCAGGGCGATGATTCATCGCGATGATCGCGGGAAAGCGATTCCGGGCCTCATCATCATGGTCGCTCCCCTGCATGTTCAGCGCTCTGCTCACACCTTATGGGGTGGATCTGGGGCGGTTTGTCAACTGGTTGAATCGGGCGAACTGGGGTCGCCCGTGCCACCCGACGAGCATCTTCAACATGTCTTCTTCCTGAACCGGAACATGCAGCGCACGCAGCAAGTCAACATGAACAGCCTGGGCAGCGTCCCATGGCAACGCTCTCATCGAGGGCGCATAAGGGAGAGAGTACACATGAGAGAGCGCAAGCTTCAGCGCCTCAGCCTCTTTGGAATTGCCGGCCTGGTCATCGCTGCGATTGGATGCGGAGGCGGCGGCTCGGCAGGGGGAGGCGGGGTTACCGGAGGGTCCACGGGCGTCACGGGCGGCACCACCGGTGTTACCGGCGGCACGACCGGTGCGACCACCGGAGGAGTTCAGACGATCTACGTGGCGGACGTCACCAACAGCCGCATCATCCGCATGAACGACATCGCGGGGTCCGGATGGACCGCATTCAATGTCGGTGCGGGCGTCGCCAATCAGCCAAACGGCGTGAGCGTGGCAGACAACGGCGCCATCTACTTCACCCAGTTCTTCAGCCACCGCATCGCCCGGGTCAACGGAATCAGTGGCGGCGGCCTGGTCACGCTTGGCGGGACGGCCGGCTCAGGCGTCAACCAGTTCCGCAATCCGTTCTCCACGTTCGTCGGATCGGATGGCAGGATCTACGTCGCGGACCGAGGCAACAACCGAATCGTTCGGGTGAACGACATCACCGGCTCTGGATGGGTTTCACTTGGAGGGCCTAACTCGGGCAGCGGTGTCGGTCAGTTCAACTTCCCGAATCACGTGATCACGGCCAACGGCAAGATCTATGTGTCCGATGGGTTCAACAACCGGATCATACAGATGGACGACATGTCCGGCGCGGGCTGGACGACCTTCGGCTCGCAAGGGTCCGGCGTCGGCCAGTTTGGTGGAGTCGTGGGGCAGCTCGCAGTCGATGCGCAGGGCCGCATCTACGCGACGGATCCTGGCAATCGCCGCATCATCCGCATCGACAACATGAGCGGCGCCAACTGGGTCGCTTACGGGTCGGCCGGCTCGGGACCGGGACAGTTCCTGAACCCGTCTGGCATCGCGATCGACTCGTCGGGCAGGATCTACGTGACCGACGAGGACAACAACCGGGTCATCCGAATCGACAACATGAGCGGCGCGAACTGGACCTTCCTGGGGCCGACGAGCGGTGGCAGCGGCGCGCTGCAATTCAACCGCCCCGGCGGCATCTGGGTTGAGTAGGCGGGCTGCGGCTCACTTGCGAGGCCGGAGATGGGGAGGGTGATCCCCGGCTCCGGCCTCTCTGCTGTTTGCGGGTCTCCGCCTAGAACCCTTCCCGGAACCAGAGCCCCAGCTCACGCGCGGCGGCGTCGGCGTCGCTGCTGCTGTGGGTGAGGTTGTCGTCGATCGAGAGGGCGAGATCGCCCCGGATGGTGCCGGGCTCAGCTTCGAGAGGATTCGTCGCCCCCATCATGGTGCGGATGGCGCGTACGGCGTTGGTGCCCTGGACGGCGATGGCTACGATCGGCCCGCTCGTGAGATAGTCGCAAACGTCCTTGAAGAAGGGGCGCTCGCGGTGCTCGGCGTAGTGCTCCTCGACGGTGGCGCGGTCGGCCGTCATGAGCTTGAGGCCCACGATCTTGAGGTTGCGGGCTTCGATGCGGCGGACGATCTCGCCGATGAGGTTGCGCTTCACGCCGCCGGGCTTGATGAGGACGAGGGTTGTTTCCATGGATTCAAAAGGGCTCGAACGAGCCGCTGAGAGAATACCTGCGGGACCTACAAGCTTCGTCCAACCTGCGTGCCAAGCAAACGGCTGGTGCAGCACAATAGAGCAGATGAGCGTCTCGGAGCTGTTC
>DATLGQ010000072.1:0-6062 GCA_035540435.1 Fimbriimonadaceae bacterium | reverse complement strand
CCTGAAGAAGGGGCAGTTTCTGGCGCCTTGGGATGCCAAGAACATCGTAGAGAAGCTGCGTGGATTTGACGCCCAAGGCATTATGCTGACCGAGCGAGGCACCAGCTTCGGCTACAACACGCTGATCGTGGACATGCCGGGGCTGGAGATCATGCGCTCCTATGGGGTCCCGGTCTGCTTCGATGCGACGCATTCGGCGCAGCGGCCGGGTGGCGCTGGGTCGGCGACTGGCGGCGTCCGGGAGTCCATCCCGGCGATGGCGCGGGCCGCCGCTGCCGTGGGCATCGACGCGCTCTTTTTGGAAGTGCACCCCAATCCGGAGAAAGCACTCTCGGATGCGGCGACGCAGTGGCCGCTCAAGCAATCACGGGAGCTCTTGGAACAGGTGGTGGCGATTCGCAAAGTGAACACGAACATCACTACCGCCCGCTCATCCTAGGTCAGGTCGCAGCTCTGATGCAGCCTCGTCTCGCAAGAAGGAAGGAAGTGCTCTTCTCCTCTTCAATGTCTCGTGCGGAAGTTGGCCGGGGTACTTTTCATTCAACAGAAGATAGATGTCTGGCCAAAGCTGTTTAACTCGTTCCTTCGAGAATCCGAGTTCATGAGCGATCTCTTGATCTGCACAGCCTGCCATGGCAAGACGGAGCATTTTTCGCTGGCGTTCGTCGAACGCACATCGTGGGGCGCCCCACCGGAATAGCTGTTTCATGGTGTATGAATGGGATGTGTTTGCTTGCGATCTGGTGACGCAAAAGAGGCGTGGATTAAATGGCCCGCCACGGTTGCAGCCCTTCCAGCCGAGGAACTCGTTTACTGGTAGATAGCCGTTGTCGGTCGCCATCTTCTGAGTTTGCTCCGTGTGCGCCTCTGTCAGAACTGAGTTTAGATGCCAGCCGCAATGCAGGCCCATGAACTGTGACCACGCCGATGTAAGGATAGTGCTGGTTCTCGACGTGTCACACTGTTCCCAAGCGAAATCAAAGATGAAGAGATGAAGTCCACGGTTCCGGTGCTGGGAGAGAATCTCGGTAGTGCTTGCCAGGAAGCCCTGTTTGCACACCAAGCGCCGTACGAAAGGCTCCTCCAAAGAAAGAAGGTCTGTCGCCGAGCCATCAGAGATGAATGCCGCCGTGATCACAGCAAGGGTTGTAGGCGGTCGCAGTTCTACGTCTTCCAGAATCAGCGTGAGCGCTCCACCGCTCCGCATGATGGCCCCGAACTCGTCCCGAAGAGGCCCCCAATTAGTGTGAGGGTAAGCCGGTTGCTTGGCTAAGAGCCCCCACAACAACTGGAAATCTTGCGGTCTAGCAGGGCGTCCGCGCAGAATCATGTTTTTTACACCTTCGGTCTAATGTTTGCACCCGCTGCGTGTTGTACCGTGGAGTCAACTCGCCTTGGGAGGTTTTATCTCGATGAAGAAAACCGTGATTCTAGTTGGCTTGCATCTTCTTGCTGCGTCGGCATTCGCACAGTGGTTGCATCTCCCGATTATGAGGCAGGGTGGTCATGAAGCCGCCCAGTACTACATCTCAAATGCTTTCGGGGGCACGTGGCCAACCCATTCATACGAGCGCTACTGGGCTCTGGACTTCAAGCAGAGGCGCCACTGGCTCCACAACGAGTGGTGGCACTCTTACGACAAGCCTGTTCTTGCGTCTGCCTCCGGAGTGGTTGTTTGGGCCGGATGGAACGGATGGTATGGCAACACCGTAATGATCGACCATCGCAATGGCTACACCACGCTGTATGCACACCTCAACAGCATCTGGGTCCAGCGGGGGCAGTGGGTTGGTCTTCATCATGGGGTTGGTGGCATCGGTGCAAGTGGGGTTGCCGGGACTCATAATCCTCACCTGCATTGGGAACTCCGCCTTTCCGGAACCAGCTTTAGCATTGATCCCCGCCCGCACCTTGGCATTTGGGATGTCTTCAAAGGTCGGTCCGTCAGCCATATCTGGTAGGGAAAGTGGAAAAAGGGCGCGGGCGGAACGTGCATCCGACCGCGCCTTATCCAGCCTCGTCGAGGTAGGACTAGGGCGGCGGCAAGTTCCCAGAACCGACATTTCCAGGAGCACGAGCCTTTTGCCGTGTCGTGCGGTTGAACGAGCGGTTCTGCAGCGCTTCGAAGAACAGGTCGGCCCTCAGGCGAAGGCCAAAGCGGTAATCGCTCGGGAACTGACGCCAGAGTACGTAGCCTTCAAAGCAGCCGATCACTTGAGAGAGGCTGTACTCGTGGTCGTACCAGCGTCTCTCGCCGACGTCGTACTTCCCCAGAACGCTCAATCGGGTTGGTCCCAAATCGAGATCGCCGCGCAGGTGCCAGGCGCGGGTGGAGTAAAGCCGGTCGGAGGCATACAGGGCGTCGCCCATGTCGCCGGCGAACATGTAGGCTGCGCCAAGGCGAAGCTGGGGCAGCGGCTGATACACCGCACCCACCTGCAGGCGGCCCCAGCCATAAAGGGAGTCGCCGTTCAGGAAGGCGCTGGCGTTCAGGCGCAAATGGGCATCCAGTCCTTTGGCGAGCGGTACAGGCCCGGGCCCAGCCAGATGCTGGGTCATGAGGCGGGTCCGCGAAGGTCCCCGGTGCTCCTTGATGTTGTGCACCCGCACCTGGTGAATCGACGAAACCGCGCCCAGCGGCAAACTGCGTTCGTATGCGAGCTCGATCGGTTTGCTCATCGTCTGGGTGCCCCGGCGGGACTCGACGTTCAGGTTCCAAAAGGAGCCGACACTCATGGTGTCGCGGGACTGCGAGACGAAGTTATGCTCATGTCCCGGTGTGCGCACCCCGATGTGTTCGAAGTAGCCGTAGCTGAAGCGTTCCGCAAGTTCGCTTTGCGGCGTTATAGGACCCGTTTCGGCGGTGGGGGGAATGGCGCTTCGGGCCACCTCCGCACCGTAGCCTGGAAGGCGGTTAGGGTAGGAGCTCAGCCCTGCGGTGACGCTGGTGTGGTCGTCGAGCATGACGCCACTGCTCCAGGTGATGCCCAGCCCGCTTCCGCGCTTGAAAGAGATCCCGGGAAGCCGCACTCCGACCACCCTCCGGTCTAGCGAGAAGTTGGCCTGTGGCAGGGTGATGATGCGGTTGCCGAGGATGTAGAGGGACGGGTTGCGGGCCACACCCCTTTGCCCCGGAACGATCACGATGCGGGGGCTTCGGACGCTGTAGAAGGGGCGCTCGCGGCCACAGGTCGTGGCGGTGACGTTCAGAAGCTCCCACCTGCCCGGTACGATGTTGGCGCGCTCGGCCGTCAGGATCGCCCCACCGCTCTCGACCCTCAGGTTCTCGCCGGTCGCGGTCTTGTCCCGCCACGAGAATTCGAGCCGATCGGCGAAAGCCATTCCGGCCGGGTCACGCAGCACCACGTTGCCTTCCGCGACTCCCCGGCGCTGCTCTGGGTCGAGGTAGAGGGTTAGCCGGTCCGCTTCCACGGTCGTGACGTCGTAGTAGGCCTTGACGCCCTCTTCGTAGATAAGAACGCGCGGATCGAGGCTCGCTCGCACACGGGCGCCCTCCACTCGCAGAGTCTCGTCGATGGGCTGCTGAGTGGACCGCGCCTCGGGATCGGGCTCCTGGGCGCCTGCGCACACGAGTGCGGCAAGAAGCAGCTTGGCCAGGAGCAGACGCCGCATGGAACTTGGAGTGTACCGAGGCAGGCGGCAGGGCTCAGGCCAAAATTAGCGCAGGGACCTCTTCCTGAGATCCCTGCTTCTCCTTTCGGTGGAAGGCGCCGTCCGGGCGCCTGTCTTAGATATGGTTGGCTTGTCAGCCGGGCTTCTGCATCAGCCGGCGGGCTCCTCCATCATTTCTAGCAGCCGGCGGGAGCGCGAAGGGTGCTTCAGCTTCTTGAGGCTCTTTTGCTCGATCTGCCGGATCCTCTCCCTGGTGACTTGGAAACAGCGAGCAACCTCTTCCAGCGTATGCGCCCGACCGTCCAGCAGCCCGTAGCGCATGACGATCACTTCCTTCTCCCGCTCGTTGAGGGTGTTCAAGATGTCGTCGATTCGCTTGCGCAGCATCGATCGGGACGCCGCCTCGGCGGGCGTTTCGTTCGCCCGGTCCACCAGGAACTCACCCAGCGAAGCGTCTTCGGACTCTCCAACCGGCATCTCCAGGGAAAGCGGCTCGGCTATCGCCCGGAAGGCCTCGCGCACCTTTTCGGGGTTGATGTTGAGCGCTCGACCGATTTCGACCTCCGTCGCCTCTCGCCCCAGTTCCTGCTGAAGCTGGCTTGCGGCTTTCATGAGGCGGTTCACGGACTCCAAAGTGTGCACGGGCACTCGGATCGTTCTGCCCTGATCGCTGATGGCCCGGGAGACCGCCTGCCGGATCCACCAAGTGGCGTAGGTACTGAAGCGGTAGCCCTTGGTGTGATCGAACTTCTCGACGGCTCGGATCAGACCCATGTTGCCTTCCTGAATGAGGTCCTGCATCGACAAGCCCCGGCCCACGTACCGCTTGGCGATGCTGACGACCAACCTGAGGTTCGCCTCGATCATCGCTTGCTTGCACTTCTTGCACCCTTGCTTGGCGTGGGACGCGAGCTTCACTTCCTGCTCGCAGGTCAGCAACGAGATGCGGCCAATCTTCCGCAGCCACATACGAACCGAATCTTCGAGCGCGCCGGCTTCGGCGGCTGCATCGGCTTCCCCGCCCTCCGACGGCGCGTCGCGGCTCACTACTCTGGAAACGCGGTAGTCGGGCTGTTCAGGTTCCCATTCGTTCGCTGGTTGGTCTGATGTGGACGCAACAGCGCCCTCCGCAGCCTCCAACAGCCCGATCCCTGAGAACTGGCTGCTCCCTTCCTTGACCCTCGTAGCAGCGCACTCTTCGGCACTGAAGAACATGTTTAGCGAAGCCCCCTCCAGGCTCGCTCCCCCAATGGCTCACTATAACCCAGGTTTCTGCAGATGCCAAGCAGAATGTACTATTACTGTCCGTGGCGCTGCTTCAACTTCTGGTCCAAGAGGCGCAATTTGTCGTCGTCCAACGTCTCGGTTCTCATCTGCTCGGTTTCCCGCCGCGCCCTCTCCGCCCTGAGATTGCGCAGAGTGTCATCGAGGGTCCGCTCATCGAGCCGGTGAATGGACGCCAGTTCCAAGGTCGTCAATTCGGTTACGGCACCCTCTGATCCCAGCTTGTCGAGCCAAGCTGCAGGCTCGCCGGCCGGAGGCGCATCGGGAAAGGCACTTCGCACTTCCTGAGCGATCTCCCGGGCGAGGCGGGTCACCAGCAAGTCCTCTTCCCTCAACGCCTCCCAAGCCTTGCGCCTGAGCTCCGGCTCCAAGAATGAACGCAACAGCGCCGCCTCTCTTGGTCGAAGCTCGGATCGCTGCAGGGCCGGCGCAGCCGGCTTCTCTTCGTCGGCCGCTCTCGGTCGCTTGAGGTTCTGGCGATAGCGGCCCACATCTGCCCGGAGTGCTCGTTGGGCGCGTACCTGGTCCGGCATGTCCGGGTAGAGCGGGGCCAGCTTGACGATCCAGCGGTCCATCTCCATATGCGTTGGAGCGGAGGCCAGTGCTTCGACCATCGCCGACCAGTACTGCGGGTCTTCTGGCTGAAGCTTTTGCTGGATCGACCGGATCCGATGATCGAGCGGATGGATGCCGGCCTCGACGGCTCGCTCGACGGCACCGGGCCCGGCCGTCCTGAGGAGGGTGTCGGGATCCTCGCCAGGTGGCATGAGGGCCACTCGCACTCGAAGCCCCTCGCCCATCAGCATTTCGGATGCCCGCTCCGCCGCCTTCTGGCCCGCGGCGTCCGCATCATAAAGCACGACCACTTCGTCGCACCAGCGCTTGAGCAGCTTCGCGTGCTGATCGCTCATGCTGGTGCCTAACGAGGCCATGGCGGTCCTGACCCCTGCGCGAAAGCAGGCGATCACGTCCAGGTAACCCTCGACCAAGACCGCTCGCCTCGACTTCATCAAGGCGTCGCGGGCCCTGAACATGCCGTAGAGCACGCGGCTCTTGCGGTAGAGAGGCGTGTCCGAGCTGTTGATGTACTTGGGCAGGCCGTCACCGAGGACGCGCCCGCCAAAGGCGACCAGATCTCCCCGTTC
>DATLGQ010000071.1:0-11032 GCA_035540435.1 Fimbriimonadaceae bacterium | reverse complement strand
GCTGAGGGGGGAGCGCCTCCCAGATCATCCCGGACGGGCGGCGTAGCCGAGAGGCGTTCGAGAGCGGGCGGTGGAGAGGACGGCGCCGACCGGCGGCCGATGCGCAGGCGCCAGGAGTTGCGGCCGCTTTTGTCTATGCCGCAGGAGCCTCCACATTCGAATCGTGCGCGGTTAGCCACGCGTCACCCTCGTCAGCCTTGGCAGGTCATGCTTGGGCCAGCGGCATGCCGCCCAAGCGTTAGCCTCCAATTGAAAAAACTCTTCCAGCTGCGGGTAGAAGTGCGACTCGAACGTCAGAAACGTGCGGTACTCCTCCCACTCCCGGTTCCTTGCCGCTGGTCGGTTACGGAACCAGAAGATCCCATAGCCTTCGTTCGCAAGCCTAATGCTTAGAATGAGTAGAACAAGCTCGGCAAATGTGAGAGCGAGTTGGGAACTGGCGGGCCGGCAGGTGTATTGCTGGCTATACTCGTCGACCACCCGGTAACGGATCCGCACGCCTTCACTGGCCCTGATAGAAGTAACGTCGTGCAGCACCGACTCCATCACACAGCGCGCTATCTCCGTTTGCTGGCCACGGAACCCGGGCAGGTATGCACCTCCCATGAACCTGGGATGGGTAGCTTCGAGAAGCTTTTGCGTGTGCGGCGATAGGTCGCTGAGCGCGGGTAAGCCGGCGGCTCGAGCAACCTGCGACCGCACTTGCGAGCCGATCGCTTTGACTGGTTGGTTCCAGTAACCCGGTGGCCGGTAGTCGAAATCGAACCGGTCAAGACTCTCGAGGTACGGGAGCAACGCCCGCATGAGCTGAATCTGCTTCGTTGACATACATGACTCCTGCATCAGGAGCCAACGCGATTTCGGACGGGTAAGCCTTTTTCAGACCTGCGTCCGCACATCGAGCTGGAGCTCAGGGCACCGTGGCCAGTAGGCTCGGTTGCCGGGCGCTAGTACGCGCCTCTCTTGATGCACAAAGATTATACCTCATCGCGGCGCGCGCGCTAGGCGACGACGATCGACTGACGACCAGTGAGAGAAAGCTCGTCCATGCTCTTGGTGTCCACCGGCTTGGCCAGCAGCCTTGTCCAGTAGACACTGCGCCGCATAGCGGATGGCCAGCAGCATCAGCCCACGAAGCCGTGCCGGGAGCCGTCCAACGCGGCCAACTGATTGAGTGCGATGAGCTTGCGCTTCTCCTCGGGCGAGAGATTCTGGTGCTCCCCGAAGTCCATGCCGATCTCCTTCATGACGTCGGCCAAATCGTCGTGATGCAGCTTCGACTGATACGCGACGCCAGAGCGGGCGCAGATCGCCTGCTCTCCCCTTTGGCCTTCTTCCTTGTAGTACTGAACGCCAATCTGGGCGGGCCGCTGAATCACGTGGAACAGCTTGCCAAATGGTAGGTAGAGCAGAAGCAGCACGACGGTAAACGCGTGCAGGATCGACAGGAAGGAAAAGTGAGACCCGCCCATCAGCTTGTAGCTCGCCGTGAGCATCAGGCCGCTGATGGAAACAGCGAACAGCAAAAACAGCGGTATGAGGTCGTTGGCGAAGGACTGTACCGACTGGGCGCCGCGGTCGAACACCCTGCGGTGCATCGCTAGTGCGACGCCCACGAGCACCAGCACGGCGCTGATGTTGAGACCGTTGAACATCAAGAACCCGACGACGCTGTGGGGGTCGAACTGAAACTGGCGAATGCCCATGAACTCGGTCACATAGTTCTTCCCGTCCTCCGCCACCGTGAACTGCACCCAGCCCCAACTCAAGGGGAAGGTGATGGCGAAGGCCAGCAGGCAACCCCAGGCCAGGCACATGTGGCCCAGCCACCTGCCGCCGCCCCGGTGCAGGATGAACCGCTGCGCGACGATGTTGTTCCAAGTCAGGCTCGCGAGCTTGACGACGTTCACGAGCAATCGGTTGGGCCGCAAGAATAATCGGAAGGAGGCTTTGAAGTACTTCCAGGTGGGCGGCCGCTGGATCCACATCAGGTAGCGATAGGCCATCGCGAAGGCGGCAAACACCGTTGCGGCGGCATAAGCCGCGAGAGGAGTATCGAAGCGGGTCAAGCGGCCCGATCCGAAGTAGATGCCGGCGATCACGAGCAGCGAAGCCACCAGCCCGCCGGCGAGGGATATCGCCTGCGCCTTCGAATGGGCCTGCTTGGTCATCAGCAAAGACATGCCAGCTCCATGAGAATAACTCCTATGATGCCGATCATGATCGGGCGTCAAACGGTGGAGTGGCGCTTTCGCTGCCCGGGCTGATCAGGACGTCATCGATCCAGGAGAGTCCTTTCATCATGGCAGGAAAGCCAATGGTCGTTAAGCACTGCAGAGCGGCGTGTCGGATCTCGTCTGGAGTTGCTCCGGCATCGACGGCCTTCCGAACGTGGCTGTGCGTACCCCCTTCCAACCCGGCTGCGATAGCGATGCCAACCTTCACGAGCTGCCGCGTCTTCGCGTCCAACGGGCCGGCGTCGCTGACGGCCCTGCCGAGATCGCCGTAGGCGCGCCCAATGTCCGGATACCGATCGACGAAGTCGGTGAATCGCTTGGGCAGTTTGCTCATGAGCTCCAGCATACTGGACGGTGTGAACATCGAGGCGGCGCTCCTGACGGGCGGTGCGAGCAGGCGGATGGGCGCAGACAAATCGAGGCTGCTCATCGACGGCGTGCCCCAGGCGCGGCGGATCGCGGACGCTCTGATGGCGGCGGGGCTGCCGGTATCCGTCCTTGGTCGCGAACCCTTGCAGGGGTGCAGGTTAGTCCCGGATCGAGAGGAGCTGGCGGGGCCCGTTGCGGCGCTCGCCAATCTCGAGCCGAGCGCGGAACTGGTGTTCGTTTGCTCATGCGATCTCCCGCTGTTCGACGGCCGCATCGTTGGAGTGCTGAGGGAGAAGCTGGGTGATCATGAGGCAGCGGTGCCGGTCGTGGCAGGATGGCGGCAACCCCTTTGCGCGCTGTATCGGCGGCAGGCTTGGGATCGGCTGGGACAGGTTGAGGCGACCGGGCGAGGCTGCGCGATGCGTTGGCTGGATTTCTTGGACGTGGTTCTCGTTTCTGAGGAGGAGCTGTGGGCAGCGGGGGTCGACCCGCGGGCGGCACAAGGGGCCAATACCCGCAAGGAGTTGGAAGCGATGCTTGGGCCCTCGGAAGGACCCTAACGATGAACGGACTTCGAGAGGCTTTCAGGATCGATGATGGTGATCGCCTGGTGCTCGGTGCAAACGAGGCCCTCTTTCTGCCAGCGGCTCATAATGCGGATCGTCGTTTCGACAGTCGTGCCGGCCATCTCAGCCAGATCCTGGCGGGTGAGAGGCACCTGGAGATGCAGGCCCTGGTTGTCTTGGGTGCCGAAGGAGTCGGCCAGGATGAAGAGGACAGCTGCCAGTCGCTCTTCGACCCTGCCCGAGGACAGCCGCGATATCATGTCGTGCGCTTTGCGCAGGCGCGGTCCGATCGTGCGAACGATCCGGTCCTTGAGCGCCTCGCTCCGGTGGTAGAGGGCCAGCAGGCAGTTCGTCGGAACCTTCAGGTACCAGCAGTTCGTGACTGCATAGGCGCTCAGAGGGACCGGCCTGCCCTCGATGGCTGCCATGACGCCGAAGCACTGGCCGGGTCCAAGCAACTCGAGTGCCACCTCTTGCCCGTTCGGGCACAGCTTCGTCATCTTGACAAAGCCGGTCCCGACCACGGCGGCGAAGTCCGCTGGAGCCCCCGCGAACCAGATCGACTCGCCCTTCTCGGCAAACGCTGAAAAGCACTCAGAAGCAAGGCGCATTCGCTCGGACGGTTCCAAAGCGTTGAGCAAAGTGCACGCCTCGATGGTCGCCCGGTTGCTGGGAGGATCCGGGACGGAATGCAAGGCATGGCTAGCTGACATGAGCGGGTGATGGGCGCGACAGCATCGGCTTCGCCACGTGCACCGCCCAGATGAGAAGCGCCGTCAACTCTACGAAGCCGGTCACGCCCATGGGAAGGAAGGCTGAGCCGGAGTAGTCGGTGGCGATCTCGAGTCCGACCCTGGCCGCGTTGCCCAGGTTCAGGAGCCAGAAGACACTCCAGAGCGAGGGGAGCCGCCGGTCGTCGAGGTCGTTCATACGAGCGACCACATGCAACGAGACGCCGACGATCATCTGGGAGATGAAGCCGACGGTGACCGCGTGGCGAATGGCGCCTGTGTAGGCGTGGCTGAAGACGTCACCGATCGCGACCAGATGGAGGGGCTCCAGGACCAGAAGCAGGCCGGAGACCAGAAGCCACCCGAAGGCGGCGCGGATGAACTTATGGGATCGAAGCTCGGACCCCAGACGACTGAAGAGGCGGCTGGCGAGCACCAAGATCACGGCCCCGGCGAAGATCAGGAGGCCCCCGACGTACCACAGCATCGGGTTGGTGAAGTCGGAATCGGCATGAAGAACCCATCCGGTCATCCTGAGGAGCAGGCCCACATTCCACACAGCCAGACCCGCCCGTCCCAGAACGGGACATGCGGCCTTCGCCCCGAAGCAGGACGACAGCTTGACGAGTGCGACGCCGAAGATCATCATCGCGACGAATCCAAGGAACTGCGCTTCGCGGTACGGCGAAAACCACTTCGCAACGAAGGCGACTCCGCCGGGGCCGTGGGACTGAGCGAAGAAGAAGGGCTCAGCCAGAGCCACCAGTGACCACCAGAAGAGCGCCACATAGACGAAGCCGGTTTGCCACGACAGCCCCTCGCCTGTATTGAAGCGGGTCATCCGAATCGTGAGCATGAAGATGCCGATCGCCATCGCCTGCAGCAGACAGGAGGCGATGCCGACGGGCATCCAGATGGTTGGATCCACCCGTACGAGCGGCTCCGCAGCGAACCTCAGGCCAATCCCAACGGCCATGAGTCCCAGGGACCAGGCTGCCATCCGGTGAAAGAGGTCCGATCGCGACTGCCTCGGCGCATGCTGCTGCAACGCGAAGCCGATCACGAAGAAGCCGACCCAGCCGTAGAGCTGCGAATTGGCATGCGCCAGAACATAGGGCGTCCATGCGCTGGCCGTGTAGCTGCCTTGAATCGCAATGCCGAGTAGGGCCACCGCGCCCAGGAGGCATCCGGCCGTCAGTACGCTGAGAATGCCCGCCAGGAAGAACGGTCGGTAGATCTCCGTCACGACGCGCTGATCGGCAGGAGGGCCGACCTTCTGCTGTCGGAGCGGGATGAGCTTACGCTCGCTGATGGCCATCTCAGCAGGACCTCTCGGCGCCCTTGCGGCTGTAGAACCACCAGTTCAGCGCGGCGTTGAGGGCGCAAAACACCCCAAGGCCGACGAAGAACGACGAAGCATTGCCGGTGCGAGCCAGGATCGAGGCGAGTAGCACGCTCACCAGGAACGGACCGTAAGCCGCGATCGCGGAGGTCCAGCCGATCACGCCGGCAGCCTGACGCGGAACAAAGATCATCGGGATCTGCTTGAAGGTGGAGGCGTTACCGATGCCGGCGAAGAGGAACAGCCCCAGCATCCACCAAACGAACGAGCCGAACTCGTCAACTGAGGTCGGGGTGAGCTTCGTCGCGACTCCGAAGGCGCACACGATCATTCCGACGGCCGAGAGCATCGTCACCCGCGCCCCTCCGAGCCGGTCGGATACCGGACCGAACGCCACTCGGATCGAGGCGCCCACCAGTGGCCCAAGGAACGCATAAGTCAGCGGGTCCGGAGCGTTCGGAAAACCACCGTAGACCTGTTTGATGAGCAGCGGGAAGGCAGCCGCAAGGCCAGAGAACGAGCCGAAGGTCATCATGTAGAGGCTCGTCATGATCCAGGTGTGCTTGTTCTTGAAGATGTCGGTCTGCTCGCGGAAGCTGGCCTTCAGAGGCACGCTCCGCAGGTAGAGCCAGGCGAGTGCGACTCCCACCAGCACGAAAGGCACCCAAACAAATGCCGCGTTTTGAAGGGCCACGGTCGTCGAAGCCTTGCCTGGCTGAACAAACGTCTGGCTGGCGCCCAGGATGGAGAGCCCGATTATCGCGGGCGTCAGGAATTGCACGACGCTGACCCCGAAGTTGCCAATGCCGGCCTGGATTCCGAGGGCGGTACCCTGCTTTTTCTTTGGGAAGAACAGGCTCGTGCTGGGCATGAAGGAGGAGAAGTTGCCGCCGCCCAAGCCCGCCAGGAACGCCAGCGTCATCAAGATCCAGAACGGGGTCTGCGGATTCTGCACCGCGACGCCCCATCCGATGCACGGGATAAGCAGCAATGCCGTCGAGATCGTGATCGTGTGCCGGGTGCCGAAGATCGGAATCAGGAAGGTATGGACGATGCGCAGGGTGCCGGCAGCAAGTCCCGGCATCGCGGCGAGCCAGAACAGCTGGGAGGCGCTCAGGGCGAATCCAATGCCGCTCAGCTTGACCACGATTGCGCTGACCATGAACCAGGTCGCGAAGGCCAAGAAGAGGCAGTAGGTGGTGACGGCCAGCGTCCGCCAGGCCATTTTGGCCCCGCCGGCGCTGTAGAACTCAGGGTTCTCAGGCTCCCATTGCTCGAGCCATGTCCCCGCTTTGTCCTGACGATGAATTGGAGTCTTCTTGGCCGGTGGAACCGGCCGCGTCAAGGTCTTCATCTTGTTCCAGGCCGCGGACGAACCCTCGCGCGAACGTTCGCGGGAGCCGAGGGCTGATGCCGCATAGCCTAGTGAAATGGTGCGTCCGTCAAGCTCATCGGCGCGGCGGCCCTTTTGGAGTCATCGAAAGGGATGACAGGTTCGACGGATCGATCATCGGCAGTCACGCGCGTTAGCGGGTGAGGTTCGCACCCGGAAGCCCGACCGAGTCGGAACTGCCACAATGGAGCCGCCGATGTTCTTCACCAAGTACCCGCACCGGGCCAACTTCACGTTCGCTGAGGCTCTTCGAGGCACCGAGCTTGCACTGGGCGAGGTGAGGCTTCAAATGGAGGCGCAAGAGTTCGGTGGTCTGTTGCGCGTCCGCATGAGCGGGGATCGATGGAAGCCAACGCGGCGGATCGTAGAGCTGGACCCTCCGGAAGCAGGCTCGATCGGGCGATTCTCAGTAGGAGCCGATGGAGGCCTTTCCATAGCGAGCCAGCATGGCGCGGCGCTGATCGAGAGCCTGCCGCAAGCGGCTTTCGGGATCAGCGGACAGGCGTCCATCTTTCAGTTCAAGGTGCCGGACTGCGCCCGCTACTACGGAATGGGGAGCAAAACATATGGCCGTATGGAGCTCAGCGGCCTGCGGACGCTGTTCTGGAACACCGACGTCTGGAGCGACTTCCACTTTGGCCAATGGGTCGAGCACCCGAGCGACCCGCCCTACTTCAGCCTGCCTTACCTCATCGTCGAAGCCGAGGGTGAATACGTGGGGTTCCTGCTCAACAACCCCTACCCCACGTTTATGGAAACGCCGGGCACTGAGGATACGCGGGTGTTCGTCGAGTGGCAGAGGACCGCGGAACACCTCATCCTGGGCAGCCTGGGCGGCGAGCCGGAGCTGTGGATTCTCACCGGCCCGAGTCTGCGGGAGCTCACGCAAAAGCTGCAAAGGCTCGTCGGAGTCACGCCACTGCCGCCGATCTGGTCCCTGGGCTACCACCAGTCGCGTTGGGGGTACGGCGGCCACGAAGACCTACTCGATCTGGATCGTAAGTTCCGCGCACACCAGATCCCCTGCGATGGTCTCTGGCTCGATCTCGACTACATGGAGGGCTTCCGGGTCTTCACGTACTCGGACGAGATGTGGCCTCAGGGAGTACCCGCCGCCGCAAGGGAGTTGGCCGAGGCGGGTCGCCGCATCGTGCCGATCATCGATCCCGGCGTCAAGCGTGAGACCGGCTACGCGGTCTTCGACCACGGCGCATCGCGAGGGATGTTCTGCCTGAACGCGGAGGGCCGGCCTTTCGTCGGCATGGTCTGGCCGGGAGAGACCGTATTCCCCGACTTCACGCTGCCGGAGGTCCGCGAATGGTGGGCCGGCTACGCCTCTAACTTTAGACGTCAGGGCTTTGGCGGCGCGTGGATCGACATGAACGATCCGGCGACGGGGCCAGTGGACCCGACCGGAATGCTCTTTGGCCGGGGGCAGGAATCGCACGAGGAGCACCACAACCAGTACGCGCTGGGCATGCAAGTGGCCACTCGCGAGGGGTTTCTCAGGGCGGTGCCGAACGAGCGGCCATTCCTGTTGAGCCGCTCGGGGTTCATTGGGTCCTCCCGCTACTCCGCCATCTGGACCGGAGACAACCTCAGCAACCGCTTCTACCTGAAGATGGCGATTCCGCAATCGGTCAACCTTTCGATCAGCGGGCTGCCGTTCAACGGGCCCGACATCGGCGGATTCGGCGGAGATGTGACCGAGGAGCTGATGCTCGACTGGATGAAGGCGTGCTTCCTCTTCCCCTTCTGCCGCAATCACAGCGTCAAGGACTGTCGGGAGCAGGAGCCTTGGGCGTTCAGTGGATCCGGTGTCGGGATCCTGAGACGTTACATCCGCCTGCGCTACAAGCTTCTGCCCTACCTCTACAACCTATTCGTCGAGCAGGAAGAGCAGGGGGATCCGATCCTGCGACCTCTGTTCTACGAGTTCGACGAGCCGGAGGACATCCACACGCTCGATGATGAGTTCATGGTGGGCCCCTGCATTCTTCAGGCGCCAGTGTTGGACGCCGACCAGCGCGCGCGTGACGTCGTGCTCCCCGGAGTGCTTCCGTGGATGGACGCGAACGATGGCGCGTGGGTACGCCCCGGGCGCCATCGAGTGAAACCGGCCCGGGGCGAGTCGCCGCTTTATGTCCGGATGGGCTCCATCATTCCCATGCTGCCGGGGATGCGCGTGGACCAGTCCAAGGACCTCACAGAAGTCGAGTTCCACGTCTTCGTCCCCGAAGGCTGGACCGGCACCACGATCATCTTCTACCGAGCCGACGACGGCACGACCTTCGACTACCAGCGCGGGGAGCGCAGCATTCTCTCGTTGGAGGTCGCGGGTGAGAACGGCAACCTGGAGATCTCGGCGTTGCCGATCCGGAGCGGCTTTGGCGAGATCCGCCACAAGATCGTCCTGTACTCCCGGCCCAAGAGTGTGAAGCTCAACGGGAGGAAGGCGTCCATCAAGCCCGTGCAGGTGGAGTTGACGGGCCGGGCTCTGGCCGCATGGCAGGTGAGCTGATGTTTACGGGTCTGGTCGAGCACGTCGCGTTGGTGAAGTCGATGGGCGCGGGCGTCTTGACGATTCTCCAGCCGGAGCAGGCCAGTGATACCGACTCGTGGCGAATCGGCGAGAGCATCGCCATCAACGGCTGCTGCCTCACCTTGGTGGAATCCTCGGAGCTCGGAGTATTGCGCTTCGAACTCTCGCCGGAGACACTCGAACGCACGAGCCTGGGCGCCTTGGAGCCCGGATCGCTGGTTAACCTGGAGCGGGCTATGAAGCTCGGGGCGCGCCTGGGGGGACACCTCGTTCAAGGGCACGTGGACGGAGTTGCGGAAGTCACCGCCATTCTCCCGACCCTCAATTCCACCATCTTCCGGTTCCGCCTACCTGAGGGTGGCGAACGCTACCTCATCGACAAGGGATCGATCGCGATCGACGGTATCAGCCTCACGGTCGTCGGGCCCAAGGGGGTCGAATTCGACGTCTGGGTGATCCCGCATACGCTCGAACACACTAACTTGATTCAGCGGAAAGCGGGTGACCGAGTCAACGTCGAGTACGACCTGATCGCCAAGTACGTGGAGAGGCTGCTCGCCAAGGGCTAAAATGGCCTCAGGAGGCGACGATGCCGCGTTATCATCGACTTGGAGAACTGCCCCGGAAGCACCATGTCCAGTTCCGCAAGCCGGACGGAGGGCTCTACGCAGAGCAGCTCATCAGCACCCGAGGCTTCAGTGGGCCGATGTCCACGACCTATCACATCCACCTGCCCACCGAGGTCTCGGGCTGGAATGACATCGGGTCGGCCAAAGTCACCTTCCTCGAAGACGAGGCGCTTCGGCACCGCCACCTGATCACGGGCAAGATGAGGCCCTGCGGGGACGCGATCATGGGCCGAATGCCGCTCATGGGCAACCAGGATGTGCTCTGGTATCAGACCCTCGTCGCCGAGCAGATGGAGCACTTTTATAAAAATGCGGAAGGCGACGAGTGCCTCTTCGTGCACGACTCGGGCGGCAAGCTGCGAACGATGTTCGGGGTGGTGGAGTTCCATCCGGGCGACTACCTGGTGATCCCGCGCGGCACGATCTACAAGCTTGAGTTCGATCGCCTGCCGGTGCGGATGATCGCGCTGGAGAGCCACGGGCCTATCGAGATCCCTCGCCGCTACCGCAACGAGTACGGGCAGCTCCTCGAACACGCACCCTACAAGGAGCGCGACTTCCGACCCCCTACCGAGCTCGAGACCTTCGACGAGCGGAAGGAACACAGGGTGATCATCAAGGCTCGCGGTCGCTACACCATGTACACCTATCCGTACCATCCGTTCGACATCGTGGGCTGGGACGGCTATGTGTTCCCCTATGCCTTCAGCATCCACGACTTCCAGCCGATCACCGGCAAGCTGCACATGCCACCTCCCATCCACCAGACCTTCCAGGGAGCCGGCTTCGTCGTCTGCTCGTTTTGCCCGAGGTTGCTGGACTATCACCCGGACGCGGTCCCGGTGCCTTACAACCACTCCAACGTGGACTCGGATGAGGTGCTCTACTACTGCAACGACAAGTTCGGCAGCCGCAAGGGGATTCAGGAGGGCTCGATCACTCTGCATCCGCTGGGGATTCCGCATGGCCCGCAGCCGGGAGCCGTCGAGGCCTCACTGGGCGCGACCAAGACGGAAGAACTTGCGGTCATGGTGGACACGTTCCACCCGCTCAAGCTCACCCAGGAGGCACTTGCGATCGAGGATCCGGAGTACTGGAAGAGCTGGTCGAAGCCCGGCGGCGCCCCGCCTCCCGGCGTGGCGGAGATGACAGGCGATTGATGAGTCTGGAACCAGGCGTCTACCCGGCAGCCGTGACGCCCTTCGACGAGAAGTGGAATGTGG
>DATLGQ010000070.1:0-4807 GCA_035540435.1 Fimbriimonadaceae bacterium | reverse complement strand
CCGCTGGCCGGTTCTTAGCAAGGTGCTGGGAGGGGTCGACGACGCCATCGGGCGCATCCCGCGCTCGGAACCGCTGAGCTACTTCCAGGTCGTGGTCGTCCGAAGAGGACGCCCGTGAAATGACGGCCGTCGCGTGGCAACTGGGCCGATTACGCGCGGGGCGGCCGATGCGCGTCCAGGCGATTCTGATGGGGCTTGTTCTCGCGATGCTCGTGGTGGCCGGGGCCGGGGCTGCCTCGCCGAACTACCTGCGGGGATCTGTAGCCTTGGCCGGAGTCGCCGTCTTCCTTGCCGCGTGTCTGCGATCGCCGGGACGTGTGCTCGTGGCCCTTCTGGTCTGGCTCTGCGCCTTTGGCACGCTACGCAGGCTGCTCCCTACCGGCGTGTCCGGCGGGAGCGATCCGCTGCTGCTCGTTGCACCGATTGTCGTAGCGATCCTTCTGCTGGTCGCCATCGGGCGCGGGGCCTTCGGGAGGCAAACGCGGTTCAGCACCACGGTGCTCATCTTGAGTGGCCTCACCGTCGCCTCGGCGATGAACCCGTTGCAGGGGGGCATCTCCGTCGGTGCCGCCGGCCTCATGTTCGTCCTCGTTCCCCTACTGTGGTTCTGGGTCGGGCGGGCGCTCGTCACCGACGACCTTCTCCGTCGACTCCTCGGCGTCGTCTCTTGGCTGGCGCTAGGGGCGGCCGTGTACGGGCTATTCCAGGTGTATATCGGCCTGCCATCGTGGGACCAGCAGTGGGTGGATGCAAAGGGGTACGTGTCGCTGTTCGTTGCCAGGAACGCCATTCGGCCTTTTGCTTCACTCTCATCGTCATCGGAATACGTCGGCTTGCTTGCAGTCGGAACAGTTCTTTGGGCCCTCCGCCTACGGAGGGCACGGGACACAGCCCCGGCTGCTTGCGCGCTCGGCATTCTGGCATGGGCGCTCACAGTGGCATCCGTCCGCGGGGCGCTGGTCGTGGTCCCGATTACCCTGGGGCTCGTCTTTGCCACTTCTCGAGGTTTCGGCGCCCGGCGCACGGCGTTATTTGGCATTGCCGCGCTGTTCATCCTCGGTGTCATCGTAAGCCGTCTCGACCCCGGGAGCGTCGGCGGCGAGCGGACCTCGGCTTTGGTCTCGCGATCCGTATCAGGCCTCTCCGATCCTTTCGATCCTGAGGTCTCCACCCTTCCCGTCCACATCGAGTCGCTGGTGGGTGGTCTCCGGGAGGCCTTCCGAAACCCTCTCGGCAGGGGGGTGGGCGCCATTACGATCGCTGCCGACAGGCTTGGAGGCTCGAACAACGCGTCCACGGATGTCGACCCGTCGAACGTGGCAGTGGCGATGGGTTTGCCGGGCCTTCTGGCTTACGGCGCACTTGTGGTGCTGGGATTGCGAATGGCGTTTCTTCGTGCCCGGCGACAGCGCGACTACCTCTCCCTGGCAGCCCTCGGCATAGCGCTCGTGACGTCGCTCCAATGGCTCAATGGTGGCGCTTATGCGGTCGCTCCTTTGCCGTGGCTGGTTCTCGGCTGGCTAGACGCGCGCCCCCCTCGTGATCTCGCGATCCTCCCGCCGTTGGCCAGTTCCTCGTAGCGCCTCTGGTACTCGTCCGCTACGAGCCGGATCGAGTAGCGCTCAGCCGCCTTCAGGCCGGCAGCGGTCAGAAGGCCACGCCGACGTTTATCAGTGAGAAGCGCAACGATCTCTTCGGCAAGATCGGCGGGTGAGCATACGACGCCGAGTTCACCCTCAGCCAAGACCTCGTTGGCACCCTGGTTCGTGGTCGTGACGACAGGCAGACCGCTGGCCATCGCCTCAATGTATGGGACGCCGAAGCCCTCGTAGGAACTGGTCGAGCACAATACCCAGTGACACCGATAGAGCGAGCCGAGTTCGTCGGGGCTGAGGTCGGAAAGGCACGTCACCCCCGGTGTCGTCACGCTGTCGTGAGACACGATCGTGAGCCGCACGTCCGGAATGGAGCGCCGAACTTCGGCGAAGGTGTGCAGCAGGAGATCGCCGCGCTTTCGACCACGAAGGGTGCCAGAGACGAACAGGATCGACGGCCACTCGGAGCGGGTGCCGCCTGGGAAGAAGGAGCCAGGGTCGTACCCGCAGGGAACGCAATCTCGGACGAGTGGAAGGTATCTACGGGTCCCATTAGAGATGGCGACGCTGAACGGATTCCAGGATGCAGGCCACTCGAGAGCGTAGTAGCAGAGCTGGGCGAGGCGCCGAACCTCGCTCGTCGCCGTGCGGGCTTCCATCAGCGCCGAGCCGTAGAAGGTCCGGACACGGGGCCTCCCGCCGAAGAGCCAGTCGTCCCCATGGGCGTGGACCACGTCGAATCCAGACAGATCGAGGCGGGCAAACGCCCGGCCCACATCCAGAACGCGACGCCAGCGTCCTTCCCCGAGCGTCACGTGCTCCACATCGTACGCTCGGTCTGCGGCAGGCCCGTCTACCGTGAAGACGGTCACCGCCTCACCTCGGCGAGCCAACTCCGTCGCGAGCAGATCGACTTGGCGCCCTACGCCCCCCGACTTGGGTGACGGGGGCAGTGACGATTGCAGCATCGCGACTCGCATGGAAAGCATTCTACGGAGGACTTCGCGTGGCCCTTGTGAGCTAGTCCTGCCCGGTGACGACCGCTGTCGACGGAACGCGCCATGCAAACGGGTTCGGCTAGCGATGGTCTTGTGGCCGCCTGACCTGATGCCTCCCTGTCGCCACTTTCACATCAAGCGCGATCGGTTCCCAATCGACGGTAATCGCGAGCAGGGCCTATATCAAGCAATTAGTCGTTTCGGAACACCGCACTTAGTCCGAAGCCAGCTGAAGTAGCGGTGCACGACGAGGGTCATATCATAGCCCACGCGCCGCGGCGATGGCGACCGCAATCGACTGGCCTGCCTTCTGCAGACTCAACTCCTCTTGGTAGTAACGGGCGGCACGGACTCCAATCCCATCCCGTTCCGGCGCATGCTCCAGAAGGCGTTGCAGTACCTGGCCAAGCGCGGTGGCACAAGGCGGAACGAGAAGGACCGCACCCTTGTCGACAGGATCGTCCCAGCGGTTCGGGCCGTCCGTTGCGACCGTTGGACAACCGTGTGCCAGCGCGGCGGCCAGCATCGTCCGCCTGCTAGTCGGTCCCTCCTTATCCAACAGCACGACGACAGCACAGGCGACGAAATGCGCACCCAGCGAAGGAGCGGACACCACGCCGGTGAACTCAATCTGGTCGCCCACTCCTGCCACTTCAGCCAGCCGCATCCAACGCCTTCCTTGTACGGATGCAGGTCCCGGTGCTCCCAGAAGCACCACGCGAAGTGTGCGGTGCCCCGGAATCTGCCGAAGCGCATCGAAGAAGAGATCGACCTGGGCGCCGTCGCTGCCGTAGCCGATCACGCCGAGGCGAAGCACCTGTGGCTCCGCTGCGGGTCGCCGCATGCCCTCCCCAATGGTGGAGAACACCGGGACCACGTCGACCGAAGCTCGTGGCGGTCCCCACCTTCGCCGACGAACTGCGGCGGCGCGCTGCTCCGTTGTCACGATCACCGACGTGGACCCAGCGAGGACTGCACGCAGCGCGACCCGTTGGGTCAGAGCGTAAGTCGTGCCGACGAGGCCGCGATGGCCCCAGGGATAGAAGAGCTCATGGAGCACGGTGACAACGGGAATACCTCTCGCTCGCAGGACGAGTCCGAACAAGACGCCGACTAGGGGAATTCCACGATATGCGTAGGCGAAGGGGCTGTAATGCCACACCACCGCTGTCGGGTGATGTAGTGTGAGCGCCCGACGAAGTAACCTGAACCCGGCGCCCATGGCAGCTCGCAAATGGGTGCCATCGTTCTCTATCCAAAGCTCGCCGGTAGCGATGTTGAGCCTTTGGAGTTCCACCGCAAGCATGTCGCCATAGTCACGCATACCGGAAGGCCCCGACGGAACCAGCCCGGCCATGGCAACTGGCCCCACTCTTTGGTCAGGGCAAGGTGTAACTGTCACATTGACTCGATATACACAACCGGCCGACGAAGCTAACGGAGACTACGCATGCGTCTCGCGGCGTACCATGGCGCCGTGCGACGCTGCGAACCACCTATTGTGCTCGATCGGGCGGTAATCGGGCAGAACCTTCCTCGCATCGATGATGGTCGTCGCGTACCCGAGGGATCGCACAAAAGCGAGACAATCGTCTTCTAATTGTCGGGAATGCGTTTCGACGATGAGATTGGGACGGTGCTCTTCGAGGACGCGGCGAGCGCCCATCAGCGCGTCGAGTTCTCCGCCTTCGATATCTATCTTGATGAAATCAGGCACGAAGAATCGGCCTCCGAAGGCTGCATCGTCAAGAGCAATCTTCCCCGTCTGTTCTTCCGTCGTTAACCCGACAAACCCATGCACCAGGTCGATCCGATTGCGCAAATCAGCGTTGTATGCAACGTTACGGACCAGCTTTACGTAGGTGTCAGGTTCGCATTCGAAAGAGGCAACCCTCCCGCCGCCGAGCTTTGCCAAGACCAAGGCGTCATAGCCGAACTGTGCACCGACATCAAAACAATTGAAGCCGGGCTGACATAGCCGCCGAAGATGTCTGTTCAACTCCACTTCGTACAGGCCAAGGAAGAGCTTGACCTGAGTGGCGAAATCAACATCTAATTCGATCCCTCGCCCGATCCCGAATAGTAGACGCCGACGCCGTGGCCCTTGCGGGAGCGCCGCCTTTTTGACGCGCTGGAACGAGATTCGGGTCATCGGCCGACTGTAGCGAGGGTTGGCGCTGCGGCCCAGCCGTCAACCCTTCGCAACTCATCGTC
>DATLGQ010000069.1:0-7614 GCA_035540435.1 Fimbriimonadaceae bacterium | reverse complement strand
GCTACTCCCGGACGACGCCGAGCGCGTAACGGAGAACGGAACCGAGACCGTCCACATAGCCGAACTCCACAAGGGCGACGTGGTCCTGGTCCGTTCAGGGGCACGCATCCCTGCCGACGGTCACGTCGTGGAAGGCTCCGCCGCCGTAGACGAGTCCATGCTCACCGGAGAGTCCCGTCCGGTGACCAAATCCGCAGGCGACAAGGTCACTGCCGGCACCGTCGCCACCGACTCGGCGATCCGGGTAAAGGTGGACGCGGTCGGAGACCAGACCGCTCTGGCCGGCATCCAGCGTTTGGTGGCCGAAGCCCAGGAGTCGAAGTCAAAAGCACAGGCGCTGGCCGATCGAGCCGCCGCGTTCCTCTTCTACGTCGCAACCGCATCGGGGCTCATCACGTACATCGCGTGGACGGTCTTCGGCGAGCCGAGAAGCGCGGTCGAGCGCACGGTCACCGTTCTAGTGATCGCCTGCCCCCATGCGCTCGGACTTGCGATCCCGCTCGTCATCTCCATCTCGACGGCACTGTCCGCTCGGAACGGGATCCTGGTCAAAGACCGGATCGCCCTCGAGAAGATGCGCAACGTCGACGTCGTTCTCTTCGACAAGACCGGCACCCTCACCGCGGCTCAGCACGTCGTGACCGACATCGCATCGACCGGCCCTCAGGATGACGCGCTGGCGTTGGCGGCCGCGGTGGAATCCGACAGCGAACACCCGCTCGCACAAGCGATCGTAAGGGCTGGCCGGGAACTGGGCGATCTCCCGAGGGCCACCGACTTCCGCTCGATGACCGCCCGCGGCGTCGAGGCCGTCGTCGACGGTCGCCGCTTGGCGGTCGGCGGACCGAGGTTGTTGGAGGAAACAGGAGCCGAAGTGCCCGACGCTTTGCGCGACGAGGTGGCCAGGTGGAAGGCGCGCGGAGCCGCAGTTCTCTATCTGATGGAGGGAACGGACGTACTCGCCGCATTCGCCCTCGAAGACCGGGTGCGTGAGGAATCGCGACACGCCATCGACTCGCTGCATGCCATGGGAGTGAAGGTGGCGATGATCACCGGCGACGCCAAGGAGGTCGCGGCGGCTGTGGCCGAAGACTTGGGCATCGACGAGTTCTTCGCCGAGGTCATGCCGGAGGACAAGGACTCCAAGGTCGCCGAGCTCCAGAGGCGGGGGCATCGGGTAGCGATGGTGGGCGATGGTGTCAATGACGCTCCTGCGCTGGCTCGAGCTGACGTCGGTATAGCGATCGGCGCGGGGACGGACGTCGCCGTCGAATCGGCCGGGGTCATCCTGGCCTCCGACGACCCGCGTTCGGTGGTCGGCGTCATCAAGCTCTCGAAGGCCTCCTATCGAAAGATGGTTCAGAACCTCGTCTGGGCCACCGGCTACAACGCGTTCGCCATCCCCCTTGCAGCGGGCGTGCTGGCGTGGGCCGGATTCACCTTGTCCCCCGCGCTGGGTGCCGTACTCATGTCGCTCTCGACGATCGTGGTGGCGATCAACGCTCAGCTGCTCCGGCGCCTCGACCTTCGGCTCCGTTCACCTCAGCCGCAGGTCTCCTGATAGCTCGGTTCGGGACACAGGGCGACGGCCGCAACGTCATCGCTCACCTTGAGTCGCGTAAGGCGTCGACCACGGCGGAGCGCAGCTCCGAAGCTTGCAACGCAATACCGATCATCGCGTCAGCTCACGCTGTTCCAGCAGGATACGCAAAGGCTCCAGATCGTAGGGGTGGCCGATCTTGACGATGAGGTGCTCGGCGCCCGCTTCCAAATACGCCTTGTGATCGTTGACCTCGTCGGCATCTATCAACACAGTTCGCTCGATCGAGCCCGGATCACGGCCCAGCCTCTCGCACCACCGGTCGAGGACCTGGGCTTTGCGGTGGTAGTTGTCCGGGGGGCCGAAGAAGTTCCACATCTGTGCATATTCGGCGACCAGCCGCAACGTCACGCGTTCGCCACCGCCACCTATCAATAGGGGCAGGTCTCCCAGCGGAGAAGGCTCCAGCTTCTGTAGCCTCGATCGGATTCGGGGCAGTGCGTCGCGCAACCTCTTCAAGCGTTCCTTTGACGTCCCGAACTCGAACCCGTACTCGGCATAGTCGCGCTCGAACCAACCAGCGCCCATCCCCAGCACAGCCCGGCCTCCGCTGAGGTGATCCACGGTCCGGGCCATGTCCGCTAAGAGATCCGGATTGCGGTAAGAGTTCGAACTCACCAGGATCCCGACCGTGGCGTGCTTCGTGTCCACCGCCATGGCGCTGAGCAGCGTCCAACCTTCGAAGTGCGCGCCGTCGGGAGGTCCCCACAGCGGGAAGAAGTGGTCCCACGTCCAGATGCTGTCCACGCCAAGTGCGTCGGCGTTCTTCCATGCCGCGCGCAGCTCGTCCACCGAAGTGTGTTGAGGGTGGATCTGAACCCCTACCTTCATCCTGTCGTAGACACCGAGGATCGTTCATCCCGGACGGAGCTGGAGCCCGCCGCGGACGCCTTCTTCATCAGCCGCCGGAAAGTCTGCAGCGCCTGCGCTGTGACCTGGTCCATGTTGTAGTACTTGTAGGTGGCCAGGCGACCCACGAAGTGGACCCCCGGTGTCTTGTCGGCCAAGATCTTGTAGCGCCGGTAGAGCTCGCCGTTCTCGGGCCGCGGGACCGGGTAGTAGGGGTCTCCCTCGGCCTTCGGGTACTCGTAGACCAACGTCGTCTTGTTGTGTACCTGACCGGTCAGGTACTTGAATTCGGTCACGCGTGTGTAGAGGTGCTCGTTGGGATAGTTGATAACGGCGGCAGGCTGCGCGACCTCCTCGTCGCGAGTCTCGAACTTGAACTCGAGGGAGCGATACGGAAGCTTCCCAAAGCGGAAGTTGAAGAACTCGTCCACCGGCCCCGAGTAGATCATCTCGCCATATGGGACGAGCCCCTCGATGTCTTTCAGGTCCGTGTTCAACATCACCTTGATGTTTGGGTGGTCCAGCATGTTCTCAAACATGCGGGTGTAGCCGTGCAGAGGCATCGCCTGGTAGTGGTCCGTGAAGTAACGGCCGTCGCGGTTTGTTCGCGTCGGCACGCGAGACGTAACACTGGCGTCCAGCTCGGATGGGTCGAGACCCCACTGCTTGCGCGTGTAGTTGCGGAAGAATTTCTCGTAGAGCTCGCGCCCGACCTTGCTAACCACGACGTCTTCCGACGTACGGCAGTGCTCGACGGGTTCGGCGAGCTCCTCGAAGAACCCATCAACCTCCCGAGAAGTCAGATCCATCCCGTAGAGCTGGTTGATCGTGTCGAGGTTGATGGGCATCGGAACAAGACGCCCATCCACGCTGGCAAGGACCCGATGCTCGTACTGGCGCCATTCGGTGAAGAGCGAGAGGTATTCGAACACCTCCCGCGCGTTCGTGTGGAAGATGTGGGGCCCGTACTTGTGCACCAACACCCCCGCGTCGTTGTAGTGGTCGAAGGCGTTGCCGCCGATGTGGGGGCGTTTGTCGATCACCAACACCTTCTTGCCGCCACGCCTTGCGAGACGTTCAGCAAGCACACTTCCCGCGAAGCCGGCTCCGACGACCAGGTAATCGAAGGGCCGCGGCTTCCTCGTTGTGGTGGTGCGACGGACGGTCGCATTGCCATCGATGCGGGTAGCGGCGGATGCTCCGTCGAGGTGGACTACCTTGCGGTCGCGCTGCGCGTGCTGGATCAACTCCTCCATGCGATTCGCGATCGCGTCCCAATGGTGGAACCGGATCAGTGGACTGACCTTGTGATCACGCTCCTCGAGAGAATGAGACGCGACCTCGCGGCATGCGCGCGCGAACCCCTCGCCATCGTCTTCCAGTGCGACCACCCCGCCGTAGTCCGCCACGACATCCGGGACACGGGTCGAAACCACCGGAAGACCAGCCGCTAGATACTCGAGCGTCTTCGTGGGACTTATCGAACGCGTCGCCTCATTCAGAGCAAACGGCATGAGCGCAACGTCGAAGCCACCCATGATCTCGGGAAGCTTGTCGTATTCCTGCTTGCCCAAGTAGCTGATGTTTTCAGCCGCGGGCAAAGATTCCGGCGAGATCTTCGCCACCGGACCGACCATTCGGATCTCCCAGTCTGGGAGCCGCTCGGCGAGACCGGCGATGAGGTCGAGGTCGAGCCGCTCGTCGATCACTCCTACATAACCCGCGACCTTGCCCGGAGACGCATGAGAGCGCGCCAACGCGTAGTGCTCCGGCTCAACGCCGCTAGGGAAAAGAAACGAACGGCCGGGCGCATCGCCACAGACGCCTTCGTAGAGCGAGCGGCCGCCGGTAAAGACCAACTCCGCCTCCTTCAGCATCTCGCCCTGGCGGCGTCGCAACTCCGGGGACGCGTCCTTGAAGGAGGCCAGGTCGTCCATGACGTCGGCGATCATCAGGTCGTGGGGCAGCTGGTGCGCGAGGTCCATGGCCATAGGGGTGTAGAGCCAGACCAAACGCTGCTCTGACGCCGGGAGGAAGTCACGAAGCGCTGCCGCGTAACCCCTCGCCCGAGGATCGTCGAAGTCGACATGATCGTCGTCGCCTGTGACCTCGTACCAGATACGGGTCACGCCGTCGATCTCTTCGTGGGCCAGCCGGGGTGCCGTGACTCCCCGCGCTACGGGCTCCTCCACGAAGAACGTCGGGCGACCTTTCGCCAGACGCGAGATCAAGTGTTGCGGCCTCTGCCACACCCAGACCCAGCGAAGGTGCGACAGGACCACCAGGTCACCAGACGAAGTCATCAACTACCTCCCAATTCGCGTGGATCGTTCGGGTGTTCGCGCACATACCGATCTCTTCGGGCGGGGGGTCCTGCCAGTCCCAGTGATCCAGTTGGGCGATGAAACCTTGGAGCCACCGGTCGAGGGGCGGTTGGAACCGGTAGGCGGGGACGTCGCGAGACGGACACCCTGCGACGACTTTCGTGAACCACTCGGACATCGAGGATGTCCTTCGTTGAAGCTTTTCGTCCAACCAGAAGACGCCGACGGGGTCGACGTGGCCGGCTGCGTTCGCGAGCAGCGAGTCCCAGTCCACGGAGTCGATGAAGGGGAACCAGCAGTACCCGTTCAGGGGGATGCTCGACTCCACCGCGATCTCGTACTGCTCCAAGGTGTACTTCAACCAGGAGACGCGGTCGGGGGCGAACCCTCTGACGTTCGTCTCCGTCAGCATCACGGGTAGACCCGCATGCTCGTGATACTGCCGCGCCAGCTCGGCCAGACCCTGCGGGTCACGGGAGGGAGCCAGTCCCCCCCTCTCGGAAAAACACCACTCCGAATGTGCGTAGTAGTCGAGGCCGAGGACGTCGACCTCGCCCGGCCGCATCTCGAGGAGGCTTTCGCCGCCGGCAATCAGAACTTCTTGCACGAACGGTTGCCGATCGTCTAGCTCGCGACCCAGCATTAGGTCGAGCAAGAAGAAACGTCGGTCATTCGCCATGGCGGCGTAACCGCGACCGATCTCGTCGTAACCAACGTGCCCCTCGCAGGTGTCGACGTAGACGTGTTTAGCTCCGGGAAGCAGTTCTCGGTAGATACGGCTCGCCTCGGCAACAGCCGGAAAGACGTTAATTAGCATCTGCACGAAGCTCTCCATGCCTCTTCCATAGGGAGGCCAGATCCCCTCGTGACCGGAAAGGAACAGCGTGGAGAACGCCTCGTTGAACAGCGTGTACTCACGGACCCACGGATAGCGCTGAGCAAATTCCGCGCAGTAAGCGAGATACACCGGAGCGAAGTCGGGATCCAGGAACCCGCCGAGCCACCTGGGATAGCTGGTGTGATGTACGAGGTCGACTATCGGCTCGAAGCCCTGGTCGCGAAGGTGCTCCAGCACGACGTCGGTCGAAGCCCAATCGTAGGTGCCTTGTTCTTCCTCGACGCGATGCCACCGGACCGGGTAACGGAGCCTCCGGATGCCACACTCGGCGAGGAGTTCTAGGTCCGTGCGCCAGTGCCGGGTGTGTCCGGAGGTCTCTAGGACGTCAACGTCGTGCGCCGGCAGATAGGTGCTTTCGAAGGCCGCGATGAATTCAGTTGTCATCGCGGCCGCTGGTTTCTACAGGTGCCGCAAACAAAAGTGCCACCCGATCCCCCCTTCGGGACAACTAGAAATAAAGCGCCCCCTGAGCAACGTGCGTGACAGTGCTGCCGGTGGACAATCGCCGCGCGCAGAAGGACAGATCTCTTAAGAGGTAGTGCAGAGTTGGCTTGGGCTAAACCGGGCTACCCGTACCCCGAGTCCCCCTGGCACAAACAGCACGCCAGGACGTCGGCGCAGCGGTCGGTCACGAACGTCCTGATGAATGCCCCACGGAACGATGAACCTGGGTAGGAACCATCAAATGGCGAGTCTCCTGAAGTCCACTGACGTAGCCCGCGCGCAGGCTTTGTTCAACATACTCGGCGGGGCATGGCCGATCGTGAACCTACGAAGCTTCGAATGGATCTACGGGCGAAAGAGAGATGTCTTCCTTCAGAAGACGGTGGGTGGTCTCTTGTTCGCCGTCGGTTGCGTGCAACTCGCATCCGCCGACTCGCCCGAGGAGATCGGCCTCGTTCGCCGCTTGGGCATCGCAACCGCCTTCACGCTGCTCGCGATCGACCTCGTCTATATCCCGAAGGGCGAGATGCGGTGGACCTACTGGCAGGATGCCCTCTGCGAAGTCGGTTGGATCGCCGCTTGGATGCGGGCCCGCGAGTGAATCCAAGCATCGAAGGCCTGCGCTTCACGGACGCGACCACCTCGTGCCTGGAGGCATTGCGGCGAGCGGCCGCCACATCCGGAGGCCCGATCGAACGTCACAGCGCGCGCGTCTTCTTCATCATGGAGGCCCTGGCTCGCTCGGTGTCGGCTCAGATCGACCGTGAAGTGGCAGCCTGTGCCGCCTTGCTTCACGACATCGGTCTATATGACGCGGCGGCGCGCCCTCACTTCTATCTACGCCACGGTCGGATCTCGGCCCAGCAGGTGGTGAGCGCTTTCCGGTGGGAGGAAGACCGCCTACGACGCTGCCTCGACGCCATCGAGCGCCATCACCGACTCACCCCGCAGTGGGATCTCGGCGAGGAGGTCGAGCTTCTGCGGCTTGCCGACCTGGTAGACGCCAGTCGCGGGACGGTCACGCTCGGCCTCGATCGGAGGTGGCTCCGGTGGCTGTTCTCTTCGATCTCCCGAAGAGGTCTCCAGCGAGAATTGTTACGCCACAGCATGCGCGGCGCGCCGTGCATAACGCGCGGCCTCATCGGCACATTGATCAACGCGCCGAGACGACAGGTCTCGCAGCCGTTAGCTGTTCAACGCAGCCACCGGACGAGTCCCCAAACCACCGCACCGAGCACGGCAAGCATTCCGATGAGGGGTAGCAACAAACGGAACAGGTTCACCGGCAAAACGATCGGTCGACGCGGCTGATCACCGCGAGGCCCAGACTTCCGCCGGATGCGCCACAGGACGCCTGTTCCTACGCGGATCTCAACGCCGCCGCGCTCCGGCGCGGGGACCATCTCTCCCCAATCGACGACGTAGAGGGCGCCATCTGGTCCGAACTCGCAATGGGACGGCCGCTCGAAGCCCTCGTGCGGGAGAACACTCGCCCCTCC
>DATLGQ010000068.1:0-2999 GCA_035540435.1 Fimbriimonadaceae bacterium | reverse complement strand
TGCAACCGACCGCCGGCTTCGCGAGGGGCGGCTGACCCGGCATCACGCTAGCCAGATCTTAGGTGGCGTATCCTATGGATATGAACCTCGAAGGGGTGGTCCACATGGATCCCGAGATTCTGGGCGGCAAACCCGTCTTTGTGGGAACGCGCGTACCGCTCCGGAATCTTGTCGATTACCTAGAAGCGGATTACAGCGTCGACGCCTTTCTTGACGATTTCCCTTCCGTGTCCCGAGATCAGGTAGTGGCCGTGCTTGAAGAGATCCAGGCGTCTGCGGCTCGTGCGCGTTCTGCTTGATGAGCACCTGCCGATGCGACTTGCCACGAGGTTAGTCGGACATTCCGTCTCAACTGTTCAGGGCGAGGGATGGTCGGGGGCGGAGAACGGGACGCTCTTGGCGAAGGCTGTTGATGCCGGATTCGAAGTCTTAGTCACCAACGACAAGAGCATCGAGTACCAACAAAACATCGCTAAGCTGCAGCTTGCCGTCGTTGTGTTCGGGGCGCCCTCAAACAAGATCGAAGACTTGGAGCCATTGGTGCCATCTGTTTTGGCGGCCATCCAGACCATAGGGCCGGGTGAGCTGAGGCATGCAACTGGCTAACTACGGTTTGCAGCGGACGTCACTCCGCTCCGCCGCTGAAACCGCCATACGTTATGCCGACCGGTCCAAGGCACTTGCTGTCATAGGCGTTGTCTACGCTTCTTCCCATGAAGGTCGGGGAAGTCGTTGAGTTGCTCGAGCGTGACGGATGGGTGTTGAGTCGCACCCGAGGTAGCCACCGCCAATTCAAGCATCCGACAAAGCCAGGTGTCGTTACGCTTGCGGGGCACGCGCAGTACAGAGATTCCCAGGGGTACACTGAGTTCAATCCTGAAACAGGCTCAGCTCAAGGGGTGATGATGGGCACTCAATACACCGTGATTCTGGAGCAGGGCGAGGAGAGTTGGGGAGCTCATGTTCCTGATCTCCCGGGATGCGTTGCTGCCGCCGGCACCCGCGAAGAAGCCCTATCACTTATCCGTGAGGCAATAGTCCTGCATATTGAAGGGTTGAGGGAGTCGGGCCTGCCCGTCCCAGTACCCCGGAGCGAGGGCCAAGTCGTCGACGTAGGAGCGGCATAACTACGGCATGCACGGACACGGGCGCTTCGCTGGCCGGTGCCTCCGATGCCGCGGTCCGTTATGCGCACTCCTCCCCAGAGGTAAAGTAAGCCATGGTCGAACCGCAGAATCGAACTCCTTCAGTTGTTTCAAGCAATCCAGCGATCATGCACGGCACACCGGTTTTTCGTGGACCCCGAGTACCGCTGCAGAATCTGTTCGATTACATCGAAGCCGGCGATCCCCTCGAACGATTCTTGGATCACTTTCCCACTGTAAGTCGGGACCTCGCGGTTGCCGCTCTTGAGGAAGCGGCTGCGCTCGTGACGGGGCGTGCGACTGCTGCTGGATGAGTCGGTGCCCACGTTACTGACTTGAGGATGCGCTTTTCTCAGAAGCTCACCAACGTGGCGAGAACCTCGTCCAACAGCTCGAACTGTTCGCTTGCCCCGCCCGGGCTTCCAGCTTCTAGAGCGTCATCTAAGGCTTGCTTTGAGGGATAGAGTTCGTGGAGTACCAGAAGCGTCTTGCCGCTGCTTTCCTCAAGGGTCACGGTGGTAAGGGCGCCATCGGCGCTTTCCTCATTCGTCCAGGCGATGCGCGAGTAGGGCGTCACTTCGACATACTTACCGAAGAACGCCATAGGCTGCTCGAAAGCAGGGTGACTGAACACGAAGCGGTACGAGCCCCCCGTACGAGCATCGGCCTCGCAGGAAATGAAGGAGATTCCAAACGACTTCGGCGTCCACCAGCGCTTGAGCAACTCAGGCTTGGTCCAGGCCTCGAATACGATGCGCGCGGGAGCGTCGAAGGTTCGTGTGATGACCAGCTCACACTCAGACTTGCGTTCTACTGTCGTGGGGTTGCCCATGGGGATTTGACTCACTTTCTCTCTTGCCGTGCATGGACTCTTTCTTTCCGTTTCAGTTCCTCAACGATCTTGGCCAACTCGTCGAAGCGTGCGTGCCAGAGCTGGTGGTAACTTTCGATCCACACCGCCTCCTCCTCTAGCCGGCGGGGGCCGAGCTTGCAGATCCGCACGCGGCCGGCTTTTTCCGTGGTGACGAGCCCGGTCTGCTCCAAGACACCGATGTGCTTCTTCATGCCGGTAAGGGTCATTTGGAATTGCCCGGCAAGTTCTGTTATCGAAGCGTCCGCCCGCCCGAGCCGCTCCAGAATGCCACGTCGGGTGGCGTCGGAGAGCGCGGCGAACGAGGCATCCAGGTGGGTTCGCTGATAATGAACCATATGGTTCAGTATACAGCAGGGCAGACGGCGCGCAATAGGGAACGGGGCGGCGGAGTACGCCGACTACCCGTGGGAACCAGGCCTCGACCCCGGGGTGTACGACGCGCTCCATCGGCTGTTCAACGCTGCCTCCGAAGCAGGGTACGGTGACGCCGATTGGACAGGCGTCGCAGAGCACACTACGACGCGTTAGTGGCGTCGCAGCTCGAGGATTCGGTAACGGCTGGTCACCCGAAAGCTCTCGGGATCCTCGTTACCCGACCGAAGGATCTCCAACGCCTGAGCCAGGACGGAATCCATGGTTCCCGCGGCCTCCAGGACCGGCCGGATCCCTACGCTCATCGGATGGTTCTCCTGGTTGACCCGTAGGTACTCCTCGGGCGAGGCGGCGGTGAACTGGATCTCGCCCTCGTGGAAGGAGGCTGTGACCGCGTGGAGAGCGGCGATTCCCCCCACCGAAGCCTCGTCGAACCACTTCAGCTGCGGCTCGGGCAGCGACGCGCCGGCGGCCTCGGCCCACGCCCGGCTGAATACTCCGACCATCGAGGCGATAGTACCTTCGGGCAGCCAGGCGGTGACAAAAGCCCGGCCGCCCGGGCGCAGGACTCGAACGATCTCGGCGAATGCCTGCTCGGGGTCCGGGGC
>DATLGQ010000067.1:0-5766 GCA_035540435.1 Fimbriimonadaceae bacterium | reverse complement strand
GCTGCGAGCCAAGCTCAAGACCGAGCGGGGCGAGGTTTACTCCCCGCCCATCGAGGCCGCGGTGCCGGAGCACCTTTACGTGCTGGGCTCGCCACCAAAGCTTCAGCGGTAGCCGCAGGCGAGACGTCTGCGGCTACTCGCCATGTCGTGATCGCAAGGCGAACGCCCGCTCGAGCGGGATCAGGGGGTTCGCCAAACGTGGTTGCGATACAGCGTCAGGCTCATGTACGGGTCCTGCGCGCGGTGGAAGGCGACGGCGACCGTCGAATAGAACACATTGTCGCCCAGTTCAACAGAGCCGTTGAAGGGAGCTCCGCCCAGACCCACGGCGTAGCCGGCGGTACCGGACCTGAATGTGCTGTTCGTCAACTTCACGTGCAGCGGCACCCCGGACTGGCTGCTGAAGTGCAGCATGCTTCCGTCCCACATGTTGCCGCCCTCAAAGGTGTTCTGGTCGAACGAGAGGTTGCCGGAAATCTGGTAAGCCTCGAACACCGAGCCCTGCGACAGCCAGGAGCAGTTGCGGAACGTCAGCCCCTGCACGACCTTGTCGTTCAGGAACATGAGCAACCGTCGAGTGCCCTGGAAGTGACAGTTGTCGAATGTCCACTGCCCGACCGGCAGCCCTGGCCGCGAGCCGACGAGGACATTGCGCCCGTCGAGGCCATCGAAGGCGCGGACGAAGGAGCTGTCGACGACCGATCCGCTGGTGGTCGGGCCGATGTAGATGGTGCCGACATCGCAGTTCTCGACCCGATGGCCGGAGCCGCCCTTGTTCCAGGCGTCGTTGCCGATCCCGATGCTGGTACCGCTGCAATAGCGGAAGGTGATGCGGCGCTCATCCATGCCGTGAACGTCGAAATCCGATCCCACTGTGGAGAGGCCAACCGAGTTCTCGATGATGACGTCGGTGGTGCCCGAGTGCATCACAAAACCATGCCGCATCGTGGCGGCGCGGGAGTTTCGAATGAGGCCGTTCTGAGATCGCAGGATGTAGATGCCGTAACCCTCTCCTCCCGCGGCAAGGTTGCCGGTGGAGTCGGCGATGTCGATGCCGTCGAAGAGGAAGTCGCGGGACACGCCGAGCTTCAGGATGCCCGAGCTGCAGTATCGCGCCTTGAGGTCCAAGCCCTGAAAGCCGACGACGAAGCCACCGGCGACGAATCCGCCGACCCCGGTGGTCGAGCCCGGAACGCGGCCGTCCAGCTCGAATCCACGGATCGTGATGTTCTCCGTCACCTGGCCCTCGACATAGGCCATCTTGGGGGCCTTGGTGTAGGCGCGGTTGAGGGGTCGGTCGAGGATCGCGAGCGCGCGCTTCTTGTCGAAGCTGAGGACCTTGACCAGCATCGCGTTGTGGAAGATCGTGCTGGGGTAGCTGTTGTGGGTAACGGACTGATCGTCGTAAACGACATACCACCCGGTGTTCAGCCCCTTGGGCGATCGTATCGTGATGGTGTCCTGGCCCTCGCCGGGGGCTTTGATGTCCATGGCGGCCAGGTTCGACAACGGGGCGGGCGAGGTCACCGAGAAGTCGTAGCGACCGATCACGAAGATGGCCGTCGACGCCATCACGCTGACAGGTGCTCGTCCGCCGGTCGGTCCTCTGCCGATGATGTTGAGGTTCTTGGTACCGGTCGGAATGCGGATGGCCGTCCGCAGTCGGATCGGGCCGGTGATGGTGATGGTCTTGTTGCTGGCAGCGGCCGCGGTCGAACCGATGAGGGCGTTAATCGCCGGAGAATCGTCCGAGCCGGAGCCGGTGTAGCTGAGTTGTATCTGTGCGAATGCGCCACAAATGCTGAACGGGCACAGCAATGCGGCAAGGAGAGGCTTTCTCATGAAGAGCTCCTTGTTGATTGGGATTGGAAAGGAGAGGAGCCCAAAGGCGGGCTCCAACACTAGGTGATTATGCGGGGCTAGAGCCGCAGCAACAGGGGCGATGGATGCTCTGTTGGGCGCAATAGTCGGGTGCCGGGCCTCCGTGGTCGGTAACCTTGGATCGTGGGCGTGCCGATTTACGTGGTGGACGCATTCACTGGAGAGGCTTTCAGTGGAAATCCGGCGGCAGTCGTTCTGCTGGAAGAACCGCGCGAGGAATGGTGGATGCAGAAGATCGCTGCGGAAATGAAGCATGCGGAGACCGCCTTCGTGACACCGGCTGTGGAAGCTCCTAACTCATTTGCCCTCCGCTGGTTCACTCCCTCGGTGGAGGTGGATCTCTGCGGCCATGCGACTCTCACCACGGCGCACGTCCTCTACGAGGTTGGCAGGGTGCCGTCTGGAGTGGCAGTGGCCTTCGAGACGCTGAGTGGCGTGCTGAGTTGCCGGGGCTGCCCGGGGGAAATCGAGATGGACTTCCCCGCCGAACCGGCGGTCGAGGAAGAGATTCCGGGGCTGGAGGAGGCGCTGGGAGTTGAGCCTTGCTGGACCGGTCGTAACCGAATGGACATACTCGCGCAACTGCAGAGCGAGGAGTCGGTTCGGCGAGTGGAGCCGGACTTCGCTCAAATCGAGGCGCTTGGCGGGCGAGGAGTGATCCTATCGGCCGAGGCAGCGCCCGGGATGCCGTACGACTTCGTGTCCCGCTTCTTCGCTCCTGCGGCAGGCGTGCCCGAGGATGACGTCACTGGCTCAGCCCACTGCTGCCTAGGTCCCTTCTGGGCGTCCAAGCTGGGGCGTGTGGAGCTTGTCGGCTATCAGGCGTCGCGCCGCGGCGGAATCGTGAAGGTCCAACTACGAGATGACCGGGTCGAGCTCGGAGGACGTGCCGTGACGGTGCTGGAGGGAGTTCTGCGGTGTTACACATCCTCGAGGTGAGTGCACAGACTCCGCAGCTCGTAGAGGAGGCACGCAGACTTTTCATGGAGTACGAAGCGGAGCTGGACGAGGACCTCTGCTTCCAAAGCTTTGAGCAGGAGTTGGCGGAGCTTCCAGGCAAGTACGCGCCGCCTCGGGGCGCGCTTCTTCTCGGCAGATTCGGGGTCGACATCGTGGGCTGCGTCGCGCTTCGACCGCTTGATGGCGGGGTGTGCGAGATGAAGCGGCTCTACATCCGGCCGGCGTTTCGCCGCCACGGCTTTGGGAAGGAGTTGGCCTTGGAAGCCGTCCACCGCGCGCGGCTTGCCGGCTACTCGATCATGCGCCTCGACACCCTGGCGCGACTCATCCCCGCGCTTCTGCTCTACCGTGAGCTGGGCTTTGCCGAAACCTCCGCCTACTACCACAACCCGTTGCCGGGGGTGGTGTACATGAGTCTGGACCTCGTGAACGTAAACGCCGAAGCTCGATGAGCGATTCTTCTCTGCACGCCGACCATGGAGGCGCCTTCTTCGAGGCGATCGGGGCCCGCTTCGATCACCTCGGGCGACGTCGAAGCGTCATCAATGCCGACGTGCTCGACGCCTGGTACGATCCGGCGCCCAGGGTTGTCCGCGCTCTCTCGGAGCATCTGCCTTGGCTCATCAAGACGAGCCCGCCCACCCACGCCGAAGGCCTGGTGGAGGAGGTGTGCGCCCGCCGCGGCCTGGATCCCGATCACGTGCTCCTGGGAGCCGGCAGTTCCAGCCTGATGTACTTGGCCCTCCCCAACCTCGTCTCCGACGGAGCCAAGGTGCTGCTGCCGGACCCCATGTACGGAGAGTACGGCCACCTCTTCGGCAAGGTGCTGGACGTTCGACTTGATCGCCTGCCCCTATCCGAAGCAGCGGCGTTCAGCCTAGACGTCGACGAGGTCGCACGGCGCGCGCGTGATGCCTCGCTGGTCGTGCTCGTGAATCCGAACAGCCCGACCGGCACCTTCGTGTCGCCCAGCGAAATCCGCCGCCTCCTCACGATGCTGGAACCTCACACCCGCCTCTGGGTCGACGAGACCTACGTCGACTTCGTGGGCCCTGGTGAGTCCGCAGAACCGCTCGTCTCGATACACCCGAACCTACTGGTGGTCAAGTCGCTCAGCAAGTTCTATGCGCTCAGCGGCATGCGGGCGGCATACCTCGTTGCCGATCCTGAGCTGCTGCTGTCCCTGCGGGCTCTCACGCCGCCGTGGAGCGTAGGCCTCTTGGCTCAAGTGGCTGCCGTGATGGCCCTGTCAGACCCCGGCTACTACGAAGCGCGCCGCCAGGAAACCGTCCTACTACGACAGGAGCTGGCGCAGGAGCTGGACGCTCTCGGTCTCACTCCGTTCCCCTCCGTTACCAACTTCCTGCTCGTAAGGTTGCCCGAGCCGCGAGCCCAGTCGCTGACCCACCTGCTGGCGGCAAGCGATGTCTACATTCGCAACTGCGACTCGATCAGCGAGCTCTTTGCGGGCCAGTTCGTTCGGATCGCAGTCAAGGAAGGCGAGGTCATGCGGCGGCTGGTGGAAGCGGTAGGGAACGCCTGGGAGGAATTGCGAGCCGAGTAGAATCCAGGGGTGGAGCGCTGGAACTCGGAGGGCATTCCAAGGGAGGACCTGCGCTTTGCGCTCAAGGATCGGCGGCAGGTGCTTTTGGCCCGCAGGATCGACCAGTGCCTCCTCTGCCGGCGTCCGCGTGTGAACGAGGCCGGACTCTGCGGCGCGTGCTGGGCGGTGCTGCCCGAGGACGACCTCCGGCTCGCCCAGCGCTGGCTTAGCGGCGAGGGGCCCTGAAGTGTGGGCGCTGGTGATCGGCTTCGTGGCCGGGCTCGTCTTGGGCTACGTCGTGACCCGGCTGGTTCGGCGGGTGCGCCGGAAGTACCTCGCGGTGATGGAGCTTTGGGTGTTCCTGCCGACCGAGCAGCCGCCTTCGCAGGACGACCTTATGACGCGCATGGTGCGCGACAACCCGTTTGGAAGTGGCGTGATCGGCGCTGCGGAAGGCATCTTGTTTAGCGACGTGCGGCTTCATACGAGCCTCGTCCTCCGGGCAAAGAACCCGCATGTGTTTCGCCCGGACCTGATCGGCGAGGACGTCGAGCCCACCCCCGAGGCGCTTCAGGCTCTGAGTCAGGCGCGGGCTCTGCTGAAGATTCGGTACCTCTCGGAGGTTCCGCTCGGAGACGCTCGGCACGTGCACTTCGTGACGCACATGGCGATGGCGGCGGCCGATCTCGCCCAATCGCGCCTGGTCTATGACGTCGTCGGCAGCCGTCTCATCGACGTGCCAAGCCTGCGTCAAGAGCTGCATGCCGACCCGCAGGCGGCCAAACCGGAGCTACAGGTGGTCGTGCGGTGGCTCGACGACGACCTGGGCGGGCACGCCGAGACGAGAGGGCTGCTCAAGGTCGGCCTGCCCGAACTCGCAACCGCACCCTCTCCGAAAGATCAGCGGGTGCTGATCCTCTATCTCGTCGAGGAAGCAGTCAAAACCTTGTGGCGCAACATGAGCTATCCGGAGGAAATGACGGTAGAGGCCTTCGACGACACGTTCAAGCTTCTGATCCTGCCGCAGGCGAAGGGGCCCTACGTGATCAGGATCGGCCGGGCGCATGCGGCATGAGGAGTCACCGACTGATCCCTTGCCTCGATGTCAAGGACGGCCGCGTCGTCAAGGGCGTCAACTTTGTAGGCCTTCGCGACGCGGGTGATCCCGTCCAGCTCGCTCGCTTCTACTATCAAGAGGGGGCCGATGAGTTGGTCTTCCTCGACATCACCGCTTCGCATGAGGGCCGGCCCGCCGTCATTACGCTGGCAGAGCGCGTGGCGGAGCAAGTGTTCATTCCCTTCACGGTAGGAGGCGGGCTCCGCAGCGTGGATGATATACGGGCCGCACTCCTGGCGGGGGCGGACAAGGTCAGCCTGAACAC
>DATLGQ010000066.1:0-9188 GCA_035540435.1 Fimbriimonadaceae bacterium | reverse complement strand
GAAGCACACGAAGCTGACGGTTTCGCCCTCGCTGCACCAGGAGCCGAGGTCTTGACACCACTTCCACTCCTTTCGCTCCAGGCCATTCAGCTCCAGAGCCCGGTGAGCGGCTTGGTCGGCCGGGATCAGAATCGGAAGTCGGAGAGCGATTCGGAGGCCGTTGCCAAGCTCCGGGTGCGGCCGCTGAGTGGTTGCCTCGAGGACGATCGACAGGTCCTCATCCGGCCAGGGAAACTCCGCGTAGAAGTAGGAACTGCCGTCGGTGCTGCGTTTCTCGGCAAGGCGCTTCAGGATCTCGTTGCACTCGTTCCACTCGCTGGAACCATCCCACTTGGACGGCTGCGCCCCGAACGGCCGGAAGAACCGCTCGACCGCCTGGGTCATGATATCGGCCTCGGATCGCATTCCATGGTCTGGATGGGCTGACACGGCCGGCGCCGCCTTGAGCGTCCGGGCGAGCTGCTCCCCTCGGTGGGTCGCATCCGCCACCTGGAGACCGACCGCGGCCATGAACAGCTTGCCCAACCAGTCGACGTTCTCATCCGTGGCGTAAACGCTGCATTGCAGCTTGAAGAGGTCGTGCTGGGGCTCGTAAACGATGGCGCTCAGGCTCGCGCTCGCCATCATCGTGCAAAGCGTCAGCTCCGCCTCGGAGGCATGGCCCTTCCCTCGCATGAGCTCGATCTCCGCGTGCACCCGGTAGACCGACTGGGTGTGGTGGAAGAGACCTGGGTCGCACCAGATGCGCTGCGCGTAATCGGACGCCCACCAGGTGAAGCCGCGCGGCTCGTCGACCCTCCAAAACTCGGGGATCTTAAGCGAGTCGTGAACCTGCGCGATCATTTGCAGACCAAGATCAGACCGACTCTGCCAGCTCATCTCTCTCTCGTCACCCTCGGCGCTCCTACGTCGCATTATAGGGGAGACCCGGCAAACTTCCAAGCCATGTACCCAGGGCAACTCATTGTCGACTGCGGCACGTCCATTGCATATGTGGTTCGGTGCCCTCCTTCTCGTGGCTGTCGCACAAGGTGCTCCCGGAGAGCCGCGAGACGTCCTGCTCACCTCGTCTGAGGCCTTCCTCCTGCTGCCACCCCAGGCGATCGCGTCCAACGTCGTCACCCGGGCTTCATGGGCGCCCACGGGTCAAGCCATCGCCGCCGTGCGCGAGATCACGGACATCCGCTTGATCGGAGGCAGACTCGCACCCGAGCGCAAGGGTCAGGGCGTCTATGTATGGAACCGGAGCTCGGGACGGTCCGTTCTGGTTCACCAGACGTCGGGGGAGGTCGACCAGCTTGCCTGGATCGCAGGCTCCGACCTGCTCTACTTCGTCACTCGTGAGGAAGTAGCCGATGCGCGCGGCAACTCGTCGGCGCGGCTCACCCTCTATCGCAGCACCGCAACGGGCGCGTCGGCGGTCGCGGTCAGGCAGCAGGCGGGCGTCGATCACCCGTGGATCCTCCATGCTTCCCCATTCGACTCCATCGCTTTGCTCCTTCAAACCCGGATCTCGGCCACTCGCGTGCATCTCCCGGGGGAACTTCCAGCGGGCGGCGTTGCCACCAGCGTCACGCTCTTGCGGGGGAATGGCACGGTATCGAATCCGGTCGATCTACCGGGGGGACCACTACAGGTCGCATTCGCGCCCCAATCCCGCATCTACTTCGGGAGCGGGCGAGAGTGGCACCAGTTAGACCCGTCGACCGGGGCTCATAGCAAGCTGTCCGAGAAGCCGCCGCTCGAAGTTCCGGAGCGAAAGTCGAGGTTCAGGCCGGTCACTGAACAGGTGAGCGGCATCCCGCATCTCTATCTTCAAGCGGACAACCGGATGTTCCTCTCGGCTAGGCCCACCAGGTTTGAGATGAGCCCTCAGGACGACGCTTTGATGATCATCGTCGACGGAGTGGCGTTGGTTCGAACGATGCTGAGGGTCCCGCGCGAGGAGTATGAGGCAGCGCGGATCGCGGCGGAGCGGGCCCGGCTGCTCAGCAACGTCAAGCAGATCGGTACGGCGTTTCACATCTACGCAGCCGACCACGATGACGTCCTGCCGGGCCCCAACCCGCGGATCACCGAGATGCTGATGCCCTACCTGAAGAACGAGAGCATCCTGCAAGGTTTCGTGTACATGTTCCCGGGTGGGAACATCTCGAACACGCGCGACCCATCGAAGACGGTGCTGGGCTTCATCCCTGGCCCGGGTGGGCGAGCCGAAGTTTATCTGGACGGACACGCACGCTGGATCAGCGATTGAGCTCGCGCCATTTCACGACCAGCTCGACGCGATCTCGCACCCCAAGCTTGTCGAAGATGTTGCCCAGATGGGTTTTGACAGTGTTGCGGCTGATGGCGAGCTTATCGGCGATCTCGTCGTTGCTGAGTCCCCGAGCGGCCAGCTCCGCCAACTGACGCTCGCGTTCGCTCAGCATGCCGGGCCGCGGCTGTGGTCCAGCGTATTCGGGGAAGAGGCTCAGGATGGTCTGGGTGATAACGTCGGAGGCGAGCTCTTTGGTGAGAAACTCGTCGGCGCCCAGTCGCATGGCTTCTTCACGCGCGCCGCTGCCATAGCCCGTAAGCACGATCACACGGCTCTTGGGGCAGACGGTCTTGAGCCGGCGGATCTGCTCGAGACCGGAGGCGTCCGGCAATCGCAGGTCGAGAAGGATCACTTCCGGCTGGAGTTCAGTGGTGAGTTGCAGGCCCTCGGCGGCCGTCGCAGCCTTCCCGACGACCTTGATGCGGTAGTCGATCTCCAGAATCCTTTGGAGCCCTTCGCTCACGATGGCGTGGTCGTCGATGATGAGGCAGCGGATCATAACTCGTTCCGGCGAGGAAATCGCGCGAGCAGGACAGTATTACCGCCCTCGGACACCGTCAGCGCAAGCTCTCCGCCCTCGTTGCGCACCGCCGAACGCAGACGGCTCAGGCCATAGCCGAAAGCTACCTCGTTGGGCGGAGGCGCACCGTCGTTTTCCAAGCTCGCAAGGACCTCCGAGGGCGTTTCCTCGAGAACAAACCGTATACGGGAGGCGCTTCCATGCTTGCGCGCGTTGTTCATGCCCTCCTTCGCAAGAAGCTCGATCGTGTTCCACTGGGCCTCGCTCAGCGATAGACCCTCCTCGAGCTCGAGTTCGTACTTCCCCTCCCAGCGGGTTCGGATAAGTGTTTCAAGGACGTCGTGGCCCCGGGTGGGGGGCGACTGCTGACGGTGGATGAATTCACGAGCGGCCACCGCACCCCTTCGGGCGATTGCCTTGATTTGGGCAAGCTCCTCGGCTGTCGCCTCAGGGTCGGCAGCGAGATTCTGGCGGCCGGCTTCAGCCCGCAGATCGATGGCGGCCAGGGTTTGGAGGAAGGTGTCGTGGAGTTCGTCTGCCAGCCGCAAGCGCTCCTCGTGGGCTGCGGCCCGGACCAAGTCGGCGGCGAGTCGCATGCGCCCCACTGCCGCCAGAAACCGCTCAGCCATCGTGGCGACCACGCGCTCTTCTCCAGGCCGCAGTGGCCGTGGACGCTGAATGCGCAAAACACCCATATTCCGATCACCCAGCCGAAGCGGCATTCCCTGCTCCTCGGCCGGATCGAGCAGAACGACGGGGCTGCTTCCGGGCAAGAGGGTGGCAACTCCCCGCTCCAAGGCAGAAGCTGCCTCCGATTCCTCGTTCGACTCCGCTAGCTCGCGTTCGATGCGCTCCAGCGCCGCGATCACTTGAGACTGCCGATTCAAGTGCGAACTCAGCATGGCGACGATAGCGGCAAACCCAAGAAGGTAGCCGGTGCGGACCATGAACAGGCCCGGATCGAGGGGGGTCTGCTGCGGCGTGGCGGCAATCACCCCATGCGCCAGCAGGCCAAGGCCGGTGGCGGCCAGGGGCAAGAGCTTGTACCGGCTGAAGCTGGTGGCGACGACGGCGAAGACGATCCAGAGGGTGAAGGGGCTCTGATGGCCCTGGGTGGACAGGATCAGGATGGTGGCGAAGAGCACGTCCAGAACTGGGGACACGAGCTCATAACGGGCCAGGGTCACCCGACCTGTCTTCACCAGCACAAACGACCACAAGGCGTAGGCGAAGAAGAGCGAGGCCGCGACCCAGGCATAGCCCTGCAGCGGAGAATCCACCGGGTCCAGCGCGATAACCGCGAAGTTGGCGACCGTTAGCACCAGACGAACGAGGCCCACGTGCTCAGCCAAAGCCCGCTCGTGCACCAGCTCCTGCGAATGCTCGCTCACGGGTTCTTATGAACGCCGGCAGGTTGCGCTGTCAAGCGGCGTGGTTTGCGCTAGCGCTCGAAAAAGCCAGACCAAACAAAGCCCTTCGTATGAGGCGGAACTGGTATGGCAAACCGAGCGCGTCCCCGTGCAGGGACTGATTCGACCGGAACCCGCAGATGACCGAAGGGGCTGCCCTGGGCATCAAACACAGCGAATTCGACCACACCCGACACCGACTTTTCGCCACCGTTCGTCACAAGGCCCTCGATTGCGAGTTGACCGTCGGCGCCCGTCAGCATCTGTACGCTTTCGAGGCTCACCCCCACCACCGGCTGCGGCCGCGGCGCCTTCGTTCCGGAGCATCCCGTAAACGCCAGGATCAGAAGCGCTATAGAGAATCCGATGCGGCCGCTCAATCTTCCCCCGACACCACCCATTTCGGTGAGTTCGGAGAGTAGAAGACGTGGTAAAGATTGATCCCGGTATGGCGATGTGCTGGACTGGATGCTGGGCTGTATCGCGAAACATGCCCGTCGCCGTGGACCCGGATAACGGGACCGTTCGCCTTCCCGATCACGTCAGCTCTCATCGGATGCCCCGCCAACGACGGGTGCTCGTCGGCGTGCCAGAAGCAACCGAAGATTCCGACCCGTGGACTCTCTGCGTACCAAGACCAGAAAGGCATTTTGTTTCCGGGTTCGGTATGTCTAATGTAAGGATAGGAGATCTTATGCGTGGAAGGCGGAGATTCATCCAGGTGGTCGGTCACCATCGAGTCCCAGCCGCCGTTCCGCCTCGGAACCTGAATGTTATCCGCAGGGCAGCTAAAGATCGACGCACTCTTCGCGTAGGCCGCGATCGGCAAGATGCTTAGAGGACTCCCCTGCAACTCTCCTCCGTGGTCCTGACAGTAAACACCATACGCCAGGAATACCTGGCGTAGATTTTCGCTGCACGCACTCTGTCGTGCGCGGCCCCGACTGCTCCCAAGGACCGTCAGGATCAGGGCGCTCAGGATCGTTACCACCGCAACGACCACCAGAACCTCCACGATCGTGAAAGCGCAGCGGTGTTTGCTTCTCATTGAGCTTAAGTCCATCATGAACTCCTATTGCTGTGGAGTGGCTAGCCTCAAGCTGAGGCTTGCGGCTAGCCAAAAGCACGAGACTAGCCGTTCCCCGGGGGGCAAGGCTGCGCGGTCTCGATCCAACTCCTACCGATGTCGTCCTCGTCACAGCATCCTACGTACACTTCAGGCCCGCAACCAGTCCGCAGCTGGCCCATCTGAGCGCACAACCGCCGGTTACGCAATGCGAGGTGCCTTCATACGGTGATTGTATCACGATAGATGTTTAAGCTCTTATGCGCTTTCAAACCACTGAGAGGTACCTTTCACCGCCTTTGAGGCGGAGAAGAGACGAGCAGGCAGCGTTTCTTGATCAGCGCTCGGAAATCTCGCAGTCAGGCCTGCTCGAGCCGTCGATGTTCAGACGTCAGCTCTCCCAGGCCACCAGATTGATCTCACTCGGGATGTGCACGTCCTCATGACGCGGGACGACCCGAACCGTATAGCCTCGATGCCCCGGACGATCGCAGGAGAAGGAGCCTTCAAAGACATGGGCGCCCTGGTCCTGACCCGTTAGGCGCAGGTCGTGCACCTCCACGTTCAGCAGGTCGCGGTTCGGCCCGATCTGGCCGACCAGGGCCTGCACCCGGACGTCCTCGGGCGACAGGGTCCCCAGGGTCACGGCGGCGCGGATGCAGAAATCCTCTCCGAGCGGATTGACGGTCTGAGCGGTATCACCCACGCTGACCACCTTCACCTGGGGCCACGCGGTCCGGATGCGGTCCCGCCACGCCAGCGCAGCCTTCGCGCGGTCCTGACCCTCGTCGCTCATGCGGTGGAACGCTTCGGCCGCGGGCATGTAGAACCGGTCCGTGTACTCGCGCACCATGCGATGAGTGGAAAACTGGGGTGCCAGCTCCGCCATCGAGCGCTTGACCATCTCGATCCAGGCGCTCGGCACTCCGCCGTCGACCCTATGGTAGAAGGTCGGGGCGATCTCCTGCTCCATGATCTGATAGAAACTGCGGCTGTCCAGCCAGTCCTGTTGGCCCTGGTCGGGGTTCTCGCCACGCTCGCCGATCGCCCAGCCCGCTCCCGGCCGGAAGCCCTCGTCCCACCAGCCGTCGAGCACGGAGCAGTTGAGCCCGCCGTTGGGCACGACCTTCATGCCGCTGGTTCCGCTGGCCTCCATGGGTCGCCGCGGGTTGTTGAGCCAGACGTCCACGCCCTGAACCAACGCGCGAGCGACCTGCATGTCGTAGTCCTCCAGGAAGACCATGCGGGCGCCGGCTCCTTCGTGGTTGATGAAGTTGAAGAGGTCCTGGATCAGCTTCTTGCCGCCGTCGTCGCGCGGGTGGCTTTTGCCGGCGAAGACGATCTGGACCGGCCGCTCGGGGTGGAAGAGGAGGCTCTTGAGGCGCTCTCGGTCGCTGAGGATGAGGGTCGCGCGCTTGTAGGTGGCAAACCGCCTGGCAAACCCAACCGTCAGCACCCTTGGATCGAGGATCCCGCTGACGATGCCGAAATCGGTCTTCCCCATGTTGCGGCGTTGCAGGTCGCGCTGGAGGCGCTTGCGCACGAACCGCACGAAGTCTCCGCGCTGATTCTCGCGCAGCTCCCACAGCTCCGAGTCGGGGATGTCCCAGACTTTCTCCCAGACTTCCGGATGGGCGGGATCCTCGCGCCAGCCGTGGCCCAGATAGTGATCGAGCAGTTCGGCCATCCGCCGAGAAATCCATGTCTGGGTATGGATGCCGTTGGTGATGGCGTCGATCGGCACCTCGTCTTCCGGGTGCATCGGCCAGCGCTGGTGAAACATGCCACGGGTGACGTTCGCGTGGAGCTTCGACACCGCGTTGACGCGGTTGGCGTTTTCCATCGCCAGCACCGCCATATTGAAGGCCTCACCCTCGTTCTCTGGCTCGATCCGTCCGAGCTTCACAAACTCGGGAAAGGTGAGCCCGACGCTGGAGGCCATCTTGCCCATGTACCGGCTGAGCAGCTCCGGGTGGAACAGATCGAAGCCGGCAGGGACGGGGGTGTGAGTCGTAAAGACGTTGCCGCTGACGTTGACTTGGCGGGCGGTGCGATAGTCACATCCCGTGTCCTGCATGTACTGCCGCAAACGCTCGACCGATAGGAAGGCGGCGTGACCCTCGTTCATGTGGCAGACGGTGGGCCATGCCCCAACCGCGCGAAGAGCCCGCAGGCCGCCGATCCCCAAAATCATCTCCTGGCGGATCCGCATCTCCTCGTCGCCGCCGTAGAGGGTGTCGGTGATGCTCTGATCGTTGGGCTCGTTCTCCAGCACGTTGCTGTCGAGCAGATAGAGCGGAACCCGACCCACATCGGCTCGCCACACCTGGCAGGTCACGACTCGGTCCGGGAACTCCACCTCGATACGCACCGGCTGCTCGTCTTGCCCGCGCATGAGGTGGAGGGGCATGCCGTAGAAGTCGTACTGGGGGTAGCGCTCCTGCTGCCAACCGTCAGGGCTCAGATACTGTCGGAAGTAGCCCCTGGCATAGAGGAGCCCGATCCCGACGAGGGGCACCCCCAGATCGCTGGCCGCCTTCAGATGATCGCCGGCCAGCACTCCCAAACCGCCGGAGTAAATCGGCAGCCCTTCGGACACTCCGAACTCGGCGCAGAAGTAGGCGATGCGGGTCTTCTCCCGCTCCCCTGGATAAGCCTCGTCGAACCAGGTCGAGGCTTGGAGATACTGCTGGAGATCACGGTGGCAGTGCCCAAGCTTGGCCAGGAAGACGCTGTCGCTCGCCAACCATTGCAGCCGCTCTGGGCTCAGCCGCGCAAGCAGCTGCACCGGGTTATGGCCCACCTGTTCCCACAAGCTCTTGTCGACCTCCCGAAACAGCTCCCGCGTTGCGTGATGCCAGGTCCAGCGAAAGTTGTAGGCGAGATCTTTGAGTGCTCGAAGCGGCTCGGGCAAGTCCGAGACGACCTCGAAGGAGTGCGCGTACTTGGGGTGTTTCATCGGTTGACGCATTGGATTATCGGCAGGCGGAGCCTGGCAACCTCTCCGGCCCGCTAGTTTACTGGGCTGCCCACGTCATGTCGTCGTCGGACCCCCGCGCAAATACCTCTTGGCGGCCAGCATGCGCCGTCTCTCGTCTTTCCTCTTTCGGCTTCTAACGGCGCCGTTATCTAGCCTGGCCGTCTCTAGGTCTTTCGTTTTTCGTGTTGGGCGCGAACCGCGGGGAGCCCTCCTACATCAGCGCGCCGTCTCTGGTCTTTTTGTCTTTCGTCTTTCGCCTTGGCCTCCGGCGTCGGGTCTCCCCTGCCTAAAGGGAAGGGAAGCTGGCTCGATCTTCGAGGAGCCGGTGGAGGCGCCGGCAGCGCTCGATTCGGAGTTCCCTCGCCTGTTCCATATCCACCAACTCAAAGGTGACCTCGTCTCCCGGTCGAAGCTGGCCCAGGCGGTCGAGGTCGGCGTCGATCACGGTCGCAACCTTGGGGTAGCCGCCGATGGTTGGTCCATCGGGACCCAGAATCACGAGTTCGCCCGACGAGGTGGCCTGGATGCTGCCGAAGGTGGCCGGCTCGCTGACGATCTCGGGAGCCACGCCAAGAAACGGCCCGTCCAACCGGATTCCGACGCGGTCCATTCTCGGAGTGGTGCGGAAAGCGGTTCGCAGCAGCTGGGCGGAATCGAGCAACTCCCACTGCGGCCCTTCGATCACTCGCAGCGGCCGCGCCCGCAGGGAGTTTGGGCGCAGGTGCTCGGGCAGCGTAGCGATTCTGATGGGCTGGAGCCGAGGGTCGGCCGTCCACTGCTCACCCGCGCCCGCGACCTGGCCAGGTGGTATCTCGGCAGCCCCGGACCAGGCGACGTACGTTCTGCAGCCGCTGGCGGGCATGGGCAGCACCACCCTCGCTCCCTCTACGATC
>DATLGQ010000065.1:0-7464 GCA_035540435.1 Fimbriimonadaceae bacterium | reverse complement strand
AGCGGCGCATGCCTCGACCTGCTCTATTCGCTCCTGTTGTCATGCGATCTACAACTCTCGGATACCAAGGGTGTCGCCGCCGATCTCGGGCCGGGCAGCTTCACCGGCGTCAGGGTCGGGGTGACGCTGGCGAAAACCCTCGCGTTTACCCTTGAGGTGTCCTGCTACGGAGCGGACGCCTTCAACCTGATCGGCCCAGGGATCGTCGCGGTTCCGAGCAAGAAGGGCGAGTTCTTCGTCAGGCTACCGGGGCTGGAACCGGAGCGGCAGAGAGACGTTCCGCCAGGGGCCCGCGGGTATGGTGTGGGCTTCGCGGCAGCGGATTATCCTCATGCGAGCGCCTTCGGCGCACTGCTGAAGCAGCTTCATCCGGTGCCGCCCGAACGTCTCAATCCCGTGTACCTGATCGAGCCCAGCATCTCGCAACCGAAGTCGCCCTATCGGATGCGTGAAGCTTGAGGAACCTGGCCCAGGAACTGGGCGCCCTCACCCAGGTTGCGTTGCGGCCCCACACCACTCTGCGGGCGGGTGGGCGAGCCGAATACTTCCTGGAAGCGGATTCAACGGATCTTCTTGCGGAGGTAGCGGCCAAGGCGCAGGGGCTTGGAGTGCCGGTAACGCCGCTTGGCGCGGGGAGCAACGTCCTGCCCTCGGACGATGGAGTCGCGGGGCTGGTGCTGGTGAACCGGGCCAGAAACCTGGTCGTGGAGCAAGACCAAATCTTGGTGGATACCGGCATCGCCTTTCAAAACCTCTTCCTGAGGTCCGTCCACCTCGGGTTTCGCGGATTGGAGTATGCGGTCGGCATCCCCGGAAGTCTGGGAGGGGCGCTTGTGAGCAACGCGGGCGCCTATCGCAGCTCGGTGTCGGAGTTCCTGACCGGTCTAGAGATCGTCGTCGGGGGCCGTCGACAGTGGGTCGAGCCTGCGTGGATGCAGTTCTCGTACCGCGATTCGATCCTGCGCGGCCCGACTCCTCCCCAATGTGTCGTGCTCCGCGTCCGAATGCGGCTGCCGAAGGGTGACGCCAAGGCATCCTACGACGAGGCTCGGGAGTACCAGCGGCAGCGGATTTCAAAGCAGCCCGCCCCGGCCAGCGCCGGCAGCTTCTTTAAGAACGTGAACGATGAGACTCTGGCGCAGTCGCTTGACACTCTGCCTATCGGGCTGAAGCAGGCGGGAGTCGTCCCCGCCGGCTACCTGCTTGAAGCGGCAGGACTTAAAGGCCACCGGCTCGGCGGCGCCCGTTTCAGCGACCGACATGCGAACTTCATGCTCAACGTGGGCGGCGCAACCGCCACCGACATCCGGCGGCTCGCGGAGTTGGCCAAGGGACGGGTACGGGACCAATTAGGTGTGGCGCTCGAAGAGGAGGTTCTCTACCTGGGTGACTGGTCCACCTTTGCCATCTCCTGATCAGTATCGATAGATGGCCGCGAGTTCCCGGTTGCCCGGAATCTGCTCCGGAAGCAGCGCCACGACGCGGCCGCTGGTGAGGAGGGTTTTGGCCGTCGCCGTATCGATCAGGTCTTCGTCGCCGGGCTCGGGCTCTCCGTGCACCAGCACGCGGCCACTGGCGGGATCGATCTGTCCCCATACCGATACTCCCTGCGGCACGAAGAGCGTGTCTACTCGGCCCTCCGCAGCCGCGGGCAGAATCTCTTCTACCGCCGCTCCCGCGATGCCTTGTCCACGGGCGGCGCCGTAGCGTTCCTGGAGCTGGTTTAGCTGCTTGTGCCACAGCGGCGCCAGGATCTGCCGGGCCTTGTCGGCGAGATCTTCGCTCGCGACGTGATCCGGGCTGCCGAGGATCGCGTCCGGATGCAGGTTTCGCAATGAGCTGGCCTTCCTGTAGAAGGGCACGAGCGAATCGACGCCGGCCAATACGACCGGCGAATCCTGGTCCTTGAGGACACGCCTCACCCCCTCGTCCAGTTGCCGCAGAAAGAACATCGTATCCTCGTGCTCCTTCTGCTGAATCTCCTGTGCCTGGCCATGCCATGCGCCGCCGCCACTCTGCACGTTGCTGGCATCTCCTCCGTGCCTCAAGGTGTGGGTCTGGTGCTCGTCCTCGCCGAGAATCGCCTGCTCGATGCTGGTCGCAACGTCCGGCGGGAGGCTCAGCACTCGACAGTAATGCTCGTGACACTCAATGAGCCGCACCGCTTTGAGACTCACTGCCAGCACGTAGTAGAGGTGGTCCGTCAGTAGAGGCACCAGCGGGCGGACGTAGAAGTGCTGGTTGACATAGACGAAGTCGTCCACCTCGATAGGAAGCCGATAGTGGGCAAAGAACCCGTCGGACAGGAACAGGGCGAGGCCCTGGTCGCTTCCTTGCCAGAACGGCTCGTCTTCGACCATACGACGCCCTTCACCGAGGATCTTGTCGATCTTTGCCGACTTCAGCCCGAGATGCTCCAGCTGGCGATGGGCGTCCTTGAGCAGATCTCTCAGGCGCGCCGGGTCCTGAAGGAGGTCCCTCCCGGTGCGGTGGGTGGGCATATAGATAGAGACGCAAGGAGGCGAACCCGCTTCGACGAGTTGCCGGAGCGAGGCATGAGTCAAGACGTCCATTCAGTCGTTCTCCCCTGAAGCGGCCCCAGAAGAGGCCGGTCTTCGATTAGACGATACCGTTACCTCGGAAGGTCCGGCGGCCGGCCGTCAACATCCGTTCAAGAAACGCCTCATCCCTCAGCCCACAGCCGCCGCAAGACCTCGACACTGTAGCGAAGGAACTCCTTGTCGGGAGTGAAGACTTCGAGGGCGATTGTGCCGTCATAGCGGGCATCCTTCAATGCCCGGATCAGGGGTCCAAGATCCATCGTGCCGGCGCCCAGGGGCAGGTGCAGGTCTGCTCGGCCCCCCTTGTTGTCGTGGATGTGCACGTGCGCCAGCCGATCACCGTATGCGGCGCAGAGCGCGGGCGCGGTGTTCTGAACGGTTTGAAGGTTGCAGTGGCCGATGTCCATATGAAGGCCGAGCTCAGGCAGCGGGTCGAGCAGCTCGCCCAATTGCTCCGGCGTGTTGAAGGGCCCGGGAAGGTTCTCGATCATGAGCCCAATCCCGCACGCTCTCGCGTGTGGCAGCAACTCCTGCAGGCTCTCTAGATTCCGTTCGATCCAGTAGGAGCGATCGTGCATGGGGATGTAGCGGTCAGGATGGACGTTCATCCAGCGTGCCCCGATCTCACAAAACACGTCCAGGCAACGCTTGAACTCAGTGATCGCGCCCTGCCGGATCTCCTCGAAGGGAGATGCCAGAGGCAGGTAGTAACAGGTGTGGCCGACCACGCCCAGACCGTGATCTTCCAGCGCCGACCTGATCGCACGCGGGTCCACGCGCCAAGACGCGGCCGCGGGAGGCTCCAACGTGAGGTCGACGAACTCCATGCCCATGTCGGCCATCCAACGGATCTCCTCGATCACGTCGCGTTGGGGATGGTTCATCGTGCCAATCTGCATGGGATGAGGGTCTAAGGAACCTAGGTGTTGGGACCGAACCAGTCTCGAGTGTCGAGAAGTCGGACCCTGTCAAGTCGGCATTCGCCCGCCAGCGGCATCTGCATGAGCCCCATCCGCTCCCAAATGTGGGGCGGCAGCTTCATCGCATCGCCCTGGCACATCCAGCGGTAGATGTTCAGCAAGCCTCCCAGCAGAAGGCGGTCTTCCTGCACCCGATCCAGAAGATAGTCCCAGTCGAGATGCTCGCCTTGGGTGTGTACGAGGTTGAGCAGATCGCTCCAATCACTTCGATCGCGCTGCACCACATACAGCTTCGACCAGATGAGCTCTTCGACCGGCAAGAGCCGGAGCTCCGTGCCATGGATCCTCACGAGTTTGCCTCTGGTGAGCCACTCGTCGTCGATATCCGCGCGCTCGTTCGGCATTCGCCAGATAATGTCGATGATCAGCCCACGCTTGGTGCCCCGGTAGATCCAGTGGCGCTCGTACTCCTTGGTCGAGTGGTAATCCTCCCAACCTAGCTCGTCGAGGATGCGCAAGAAGGCGTCGCCATCTCGCGGGTTGATGAAGAGGTCGAGGTCCTTCGTGTTCCGCAGACGCCTCGCGTACTCGCTGAACGCCAACCCACCCCCAAGCGCGAACGGCAGATCGAGTGCCTGGGCGCGCTCGATGATAGGCTTCTGAACCTCCCACTCCTGTTCGGGGATAAGGTCGCTCCAGTCTATGTCCGGCTCTCGGCCGGTGGAGGTGCTCGCCATTGAATTCACCTGCCGATAAGCGACGGGGCGCACACTCATCATGTTCCGAGATCGAGATGAGGGCCGGGCGAGCTACACTTGCCCCGTGTGTGCGAGGTTCACCCTCCGAACAGGTGCCGCCACGATCGTGGATCTTTTCGACCTGTCGGAGGTCCCCGAGATGCCGCCCAGGTACAACATCGCGCCAACTCAGGACGTGGTTGCGGTGGTCCTGGACAAGCACGGGGAGAAGCGAGCGAGGCTGCTGCGCTGGGGACTCGTGCCGAGCTGGGCCAAAGATCCGACAATCGGGCAGCGGATGATCAATGCCCGCCGGGAGGGAATCAATGACAAGCCTGCCTTCCGCAAGGCGTTCGAGCGAAGAAGATGCCTGATCCCCGCTGACGGTTTTTTTGAGTGGATGGAGGTCGAAGAGCCGGCCCAGGAAGGAGCACCTGCCGTTTCCACTGGCCACGCGCAGCAGGGCCTGTTTGGGGACGAGTTCCCCGAAGCCCCCGGACCCCCGAGGAATCGGCAATCTGCGAAGCGCAGGACGAGGAAGCAGCCGTTCTACATCGGCCTCACCGACTTCCGCCCCTTTGCCTTCGCGGGCCTTTGGGAGTATTGGAAAGGCGAAGACCAGGAGCCATTGGTGACCTGCACGATCATCACTACCGAGCCAAACGATCTGGTACGGCCGATGCACGACCGCATGCCGGTAATCCTGCCAAGGGAGGCTCATGAGCTATGGATGGATCAATCCGCGCCGGAAGATGCGGTGCTGGGCCTTCTCGAGCCCTACCCTTCGGCCGGGATGGCAGCCTATCCGGTCGATCCCATTGTCAACAGCCCGCAGAACGAGGGCCCGGAGTGCGTGAGGCCGGTCGAGACCGATTCGACTGATCTTCAGGAACGATGACGGTCCGGTGGGACGGTGGCGAGAGCTCTCTACGGGGCATAATCTCGCCCATGTCGGAACCCACCTATGTCAGTCCTTGCGAGTGGAACCCGGCGCGGCCGCACATCCTCGTGGTCGCCTGTTCGGACGGCCGCCTTCAGGAGCCTCTCGACGACTTCCTTGCTCAGCACCTGGGCATCACCGACTACGACCGGCTGTATCTGCCGGGAGGCCCAGGCGCCCTCGCGAGCAGCGGGAGCGAGTATGCACGTAGCGATCGCCACCGACGTGAGTTCGAGTTTCTGCTGGAGGCTCATGAGCTCGAGGAGATCATCTATGTGTTCCACGGGCCCGCCGACGACGGACCGCCGGAGGCGGCTTGCGCCGACTACCGCCGCGTGTTTGGCATGGTCTCAGTGGAGCGCCTGCGGGACGAGCAGCTTCGAGATGCCGCCGAGATCCTGCACCATGGATACGGCTTTCGACGCAATGTCCGCGCTCGCTTCTACTGGTCGGAAGTGCGGGGCGACGGCCATGTGCAGTTCGTCGAGCGAGTGCCCGACGTGGCGTCCGTAGCATAACCGCACGTAGAGACCCTCGAGCAGAGCCGACCGTGGCCTCGTCTTACGTGATGTGTACGAGGACATCTTTCGCAAGCGGATCTTCGCGGTCGCCGGCGCCTCGCGTCATCCCTCCAAGTTCGGTTCCATCGTCTACCGGTTTCTGCGCGAGGCGGGCTATGAGGTCTATGCGGTCAACCCGAATGCGGATCGCCTGGAGGACGATCGGTGCTATGACACGGTGCTGGATCTGCCCGAGAAACCTGACGTGGTCGTAACCGTGACGCAGCCGTGGGTCACGTCGACGGTGTTGGGCCAGTGCCTAGCGATGGGCATTCCGGTTGTCTGGATGCAGCCGGGCTCGGAGCCACGCCAAGGAATTGTGGAGGCGCAATCGGCCGGAGTAAAGGTGGTACGAGCTTGCATCATGGTTGAGCACTCGCAATTGCGAAGTTGAGCCGGGCACCAGTGGTGGCGGTCGCCGCGGGTACGATCCGCAGCATCCACAGGAGGGAAGCGATAGGATGAAGATCGGCATCTTTACGGCGCTGTTCGGCGACAAGAACCTGACCGAAGCGCTCGACATCATCAAGGCCGAAGGCATCGAATCGGTCGAGTTTGGCGCGGGAGCCTATCCCGGCGCGGCTCACATCGACGTCGAGAAGATGATCGAGGATAAGGGCGAACGTGACCGCGTCGTGCGCGAGGTCGAGACTCGTGGGCTGATGATCAGCGCCATCTCCTGCCATGGCAACCCGCTCCACCCGGACAAGAAGGTGGCCGAGGACCACCACCGCGCTTTCGTGAACTCGGTGAAGCTCGCGGGGCTGTTGGGTGTGCCGTGCGTGAATGGGTTTAGCGGATGCCCCGGCGACAACCCGAACGCGATTTATCCCAACTGGGTCACGTGCGCTTGGCCGGACGAGTTCCGCGACATCCTGGAGTGGCAGTGGAACGAGAAGGTGATCCCCTACTGGAAGGAGCAGAGCAAGCTCCTGCGGGAGAACAACGTCAGGTTCTGCATCGAGATGCACCCTGGATTCGTGTGCTACTCGAACGACACCCTCCTGAAGCTGAGAAACGCGGTCGGCGACACCATCGGCGCGAACTTCGACCCCTCGCACCTGTGGTGGCAGGGCATCGATCCGATCGCCGCGGTGCGAGAGCTCGGGGCGCAAGGCGCCCTCTATCACGTGCACGCCAAGGACACCCGCATCGACCCCTACAACTCGGGCCGGAATGGCAACCTGGATACCAAGAGCTACGGCGACGTTCTCCAGCGCTCATGGGTCTTCCGCTCCTGCGGCTATGGCCACGGGCTCGAGTGGTGGAAGGACTTCTGCTCGAATCTGCGCATGGTTGGCTACGACTATGTGCTCTCGATCGAGCACGAGGACGGCTTGATGTCGCCCATCGAGGGCCTGCGCAAGGCGCTCTCGGTGCTGAAGGAATCGGTGATCGCCGCTCCCGCCGGCGAGATGTTCTGGGCGAAGGAGTGAGGGGAAGCCGAGAAGAGTTGGAGCGTTGAAGCGCTAGAGCGTTCAAGCGTTAGACTCGAACGCTCAAAGCTCTAACGCTCCAACCTCTTCCTTCCTACTTGAACCCGAGCTTCGCGAGCGCGTCGCGCATGCCCTTCTCGTTGAAGCCCACCGCGCGCCACACGACGCGGCCGTTTGCATCGACGAGATAATTGGTCGGGTAGGCCATCACGCCATACTCGGAGATCATCGTGTATTCCTTGCCATCGCCCGGGCGACCCATCACGGGCGTGAAGGTGAAGCCGTTCTCCTTGAAGTACTTGTTGATCAC
>DATLGQ010000064.1:0-9085 GCA_035540435.1 Fimbriimonadaceae bacterium | reverse complement strand
CGCATAAAGTTAAGGCCATCCTCGTACACTGCCAAAGCCTCGTCAATATGACCACTGTCGCTCATGGCCATAGCCTGATTGCAGAGCGCGACGGCTTCGCCCACGCTGTAGGAGAGCCTTGAACATGCCAATCGCGCATCTTCGAAGCTCTGTGCTGCTCGCGAGTATTGCCGCCTTCTCAAAGCCACGACTCCTGCCATCATTGCAGCTCGCGCAAAGAGCAGCCCCTGGCCGTGCCTGAGCGATTTTGAAGCGAACTGCATTGCATCTTCTAGTATGTTCCTTCGTACCCAGTAAGATGCGAGGCACTGGAACAGCTGCCCGGCCTCCTGTTCAAGCTTCGGTTCCTCCAGCGCCAGTTCCAACGCCACCACAAAGTCGGCGTAGTGCTGGTCCAGCAGCATCGTGCACCGTGCAGAGCGGGCACCTTCCAGCCCCGCGGTCCAGGTGCTCGCGAGGGTGGCCAAGCCACGCACATGCTGGTGAAGCGCGGACGACGGCTGCCGTCTGATCAGGAACGCCCGCAAAGGCTTGAGCATCCGGTAGCGGTCGAGGTCCGTGTCGTAGGAAATCCATGACCGCTCGAAGAGCGACTTGTGGAGCTCCGCAAGCTGGTCGACCTCCGTGCCGGCATCGCCCAGGACTGCTCCTACGGCTTCGATATCCCAGCCGGTCGTGAAAAGCGAGAGCCGCCCCAGAAGCGCTCTTTCGGCCTCGGGCAGCATGGCAAAACCCGCGCGAAACACCTGCTCGCTGGCCTTGGTGGCAACCGAGCCATCGGCATGAGTGCAGATGCCGCCGACCTCTAGCAGGGATCGCTCAAGGCCCTCCAGACTCGTATGGCGCAGTGCCGACGCGAGCAGCTCGATGTACATCGGCAGGCCATCGGCTTGTCGGCAGATCCGCATGGCCTTCTCGATGGCGCTCGTGCTCATCGGGAGCAGCACCCCCGACTGGGACGCTCGCTCGTACAGGAGGTTCAGCGCGTCCGAGGTGAGCAACGTGTATTCGTTCATCTCGGACTGATCGTCTCCGAGCGAAAGTGGCAGCACGTTGAAAATGAACTCCCCTTCGATCTCGAGCCGCTCGCACGAGGTGACGACGGTGGTGACGTTTGGACAGCACTGAAGGAGGTGCTCGCAAAGCTGAGCCACGTCCGTCCGCAATCGCTCCCCGCCATCGAGGACCAGCAACGCATGCTTGGGTCCCAGCGCTTCTGCCACCCGCCGAGGAGTCGCCACGCCGGGCATCTCGATCATCCCCGGTTCACGGGCCATTCGCGCCAACAGTTCGTCCAACGAGGCGCAGTCATCTACCGGAAACCACCATGCCCCGTCCTCGCACTCGTCCACCAGACTTCGCGCCACGTGCAGGGTGAGCGCGCTCTTCCCAACGCCAGGCGGGCCGAGAACGGTCACCAGGGTGCGGTCGATCAGCAAACTCTGGAGCCTTGCCACCTCGCTCTCCCTGCCGACGAAGGATCGGTTCGGCCTGGGCAGGTTTCCTGCCTTCTTGGCAACGCTCCTGGCCGGTTGGGGCAGATCGGCATGGATGACGGCGTAGATCCGCTCGCTGCGGTGGGTGGCGTCCCCAGCTACGACCCCGAAGTCTTCATAGATCACGTCCTCCGTGAGCAGGTGCCGGACCATATCCTGCACCGGCAGGGTGATGAACAGTCCGGGCTGGCCCAGTTCGCGCAAGAGGCCTTCCACGTGACGCTGCTGGGCTTGCCAGGCTTCCTCCGAACCGCCGGTGTCGAGGACGGACGCGAGCACGCACAGATTCTCATCCGTTCGGAAGAGATCGATAGCCTCTTCGACGGCATGGGTGGGGGAGTCATACTGGCGCATTTCGAGCGGCGCCTGAGACGCCTGAATGGCCACGCAGGCCACCATGCGGCGCTCGTGGTGAGGACGCGGAGCATTCACAGCGCTTCCATTATTCGCTCTTTGGGTCCGTTCCGCTGGCAATTTTCTCGCGTTTTTCAACAATTTGAAACGAAACCGAACACTTGGGGCCCTGCGCTCATTATTATTAAGAGCGTCATGCGTGTCGCAATTACATCTGCAGAGCCGCTGTTCCGGGATGGGCTCGTCGCCATACTCGAATCGGCGCCCCAAGTCGAGGTCGTGGGTCGCGGGGGTACCGTTCGGGATACTTTACGAGGCGCGAACTTCTCTCGCGACTGCGTTCTTGTCGTAGACCTGACTTCCGCTTCGGAAGGAGAGGTCGACTACCTCCTCGGCGCCCGCGAGTTTGGCGGCTTCACCGCCGTCGTGATCTGTCGGGACTACTCGGAAGCTCCCCAAGGCTTCGACCGCTGCGTCACGAGGGGGAGCAGGGCCCCTGAGCTGCTCAACGCCGTGCTCAACGCGGGAGCGATGCTCGCCCACGAGCAGCGCCACCGGCCGGCTGCTCTTCCACAAGAGACCCAGCAGCAAGCGGAGGGTGGGCAAGAGGGTCAGCCCGTCAAGCGCGGCCGTGGCCGTCCCAAGAGCTTTACGAACAACCTGCCGCTTTCCGCCCGCGAGTATCAGGCAGGCATGTTGGTGGCCAAAGGCATGTCCAACCGCCAGATCGCCGAGACGATGGGCCTCAAGGAGCAGAGCGTCAAGAACCTGATCACCACGATCTCGCGCAAGCTACAGTGCGAGAACAGGGTTCAAGTGGCTCACAAGCTTCTGAGAGCCTCGGGCGAGCAGCCTTAAACCGCATTGCAGACGCCCTGGCCGTGACACGCTCCTCAGGCCAGGGTGATCTCTAATCTGGATGAGTGGCCGCGATGAGGTCGCCGAGCCCCCGGGAAACGGGTCTCGGCGCTTTCGTGTCGATCATCACCAACGTGAGGCCCGCCTCCCCGGTTCGCTGCCGAATCCTCCAGTTGATCCCTTGGCCATACATAAGGTGCCCGGAGCCGGCGAGAATGACCATAACCGTCTTTCGGCCGGCTGGATAGGACGCGAGGTATCGAAGCGCCGAATCGGCCATGGCGACGTCCCACAGCACTTGCGCCGCGTAGATGTTCTCCCCTTGAGCGCCCGTCGGAGGGTGGCCGCCCATGAGACCGTCGAAGACTTGGCGGTGGCGCGCATTCCCAAGGTCGATGTGCGAAGGAAGCTCCGAGCGCTGTTCTGATGTCAGAGCCTCGAGGCCACCCCGGCCAACCGCCCTCACCCAGTCTCGCGGAATGTTAAGTGCGACCATCGGCAACCGATGCCTCCGAACGACGTCGAACACCGGCTTGTACAGCTGGTAGTCGAAGCCCCACTGACCTTTCCAGTCGGCTTTCTCCTGAAACTCCTCGTCGCTCCACCAGCCGAGGGTGAACGGGTTGAGAGCCTTCTGGTTCGGGCGGGTGAACATCTCGAAGCCCACGATCACATCGCGCCCGCTCTGGACCAGCGCCTGGACAATCTCGGCCTGCAGACGGTGATGCCCTGCGGAGGTGTGCGACTCGCCCAAGTACACGAAGCGGTGGGGCTCGGCCATCCGGACGACGTCACGGACGCTGCGCGACCGGCCGTCCCGGGTTGACACGATCTGTCCGGGAGCCACCACAACCTCCCCGGGGGCGCCGATAGGGAGCCGAAGCGGGTCGATCGCCGGCTGCTGAAGTGCGACGGCGAAGGCGGCAAAGACCATGACGTTCATCTTGACCGAAGCGTCATCGGTCAAGCCATGGAACAACCCCTGTTTGTCCGGCATCGGAAGGTTTTAACCGTGAGGTACATTTTGAGCTTGTAGCCGCTGATCAGGATGCCATCACAGAGTCAAGAGCCACCCGTCATTCTCCTCGTCGAAGACAACCCTGACGACGAGCGGCTCACCCTGCGCGCCATGCGTCAGAGCGAGATCCCGAACATCATCGTGGTGGCAAGAGACGGGGCCGAGGCGCTCGAATATCTGCTGGGCGAGAGCCGGCAGGGCGCCAGACTGCCCATGCTCGTCCTGCTCGACCTCAAGCTGCCCAAGATAGGCGGGCTGGAAGTGTTGCAGCGGCTCCGCGAAGATGAGCGGACAAAGAGCCTTCCCGTGGTCGTGCTGACGTCGTCGGACGAGGAGCGCGACATCATGCAAAGTTACAATCTCGGCGCCAACAGCTACATTCGCAAGCCGGTGGACTTCGATGAGTTCATCGACGCGGTTCGCCAGCTCGGGCTTTACTGGCTCATGATCAATCGCTTCCCGAAGCGCTGAGGGCGTCCTCCAGGCTCCCTCGGGCCGGCAGGATCTCCAAACACGGAATCCCCTCCCAGATCGCACGGTCCAGGCCGCCCTCTCGTGCCTCGAAGACGGAGCCAAACGCCTGCAGCCGTTCCCCTGCCCTCACTACGCGGCCCAGCAGCATGTTCTGGGCCAGGCTCATCAGAAGACCCTCCGCCCGCGCCAGATGCTTGTCGGAAACCTCGTACATCTCCAACTCGGGCAGAGCGAACTTCATGAGCCCGAGCGTGTGAGCGTGGTTGTTCTGCTTGGACGGCCTCGTCTTGACGACGACGTGCTCCCTTGCATCGACTTTGGGATCGAGCCGGGGACGCTGGAAGATCTCGTCGGGCAATAGATAGCGCTGAGCGATCGGGTCAGCGACGACCCCTTCGGTCAGCGCTGCAAGCCGGGCAGCCAGGGCCAAGAGAAAGTCGAGGGAAGGATAGACGTCCGGATCATGCGACTCGAACGTAAGCTGCATGAGCGTCCAGGTCGCGCGAATACGATTCACCAGTTCCTGAGCCAGCCCGGCCGCCAAAGATGAGCGCGCGATCAGCTCGGGATCGAAACCTGCCTCCTCCTTGGAGAGCACGAGGAGCTTGAGGACCGTCTTGCGGTCGTGGCTCGCCAAGGCATATGCGCCGCGTTCGATAGGCGCCAAGAGGTCCTGCTTGCTCTTTCCAGCGGCGAGTGGCGCGCCAAAGCCACGAGCGGCGCCCCGTTCACCAGCGGGGTTCAGCACGTCCAAGATCGGAGGGAGCGTCGCTCGCGAGGACAGAACCGACAAGTAGAACTGGCGACTGAGCCCAAACCCCGGACCCTTCGGCTTTCCAAACTGCCACGCCCTCATCGCTTCGCCCCCTTCGCAGGCTTCTTCTGGGGCTTGGCTGGCTGGGTGGGAGCATCCTCGAGAGCTCCCCTCAGGAGGCGTGGCCACAAGCCTGGGACGAGTCCGATCGGGAAAGCCCCTACGCTGCGGATCCACGAGCCAAAGAAGGGGTTCACGCGCCGCCCGCTGGGGCTCGTCCCATGCCAATCTCCCGAGCCCGCTTCATACTGGACGAGATCGAGCGGGTCCATCGCCTCGAACGCGCCGGCAGGCGCAGGACGTACTCTCTGGCCCGCGGGAAGGTGGACCGACAGCCTGAGACGGCGCAGGTAGTTGCCTACGCGTCGAGCCCAAGCCCGAACCTCGTGGCCTTCGAAGAAACAGATGTAGGTGCTGACCATCACGTATTGGAACAACGGGATGTTGTAGCGCCACTCGATGAAGGCGTGCATCGCCAGCCCCGCCAGCAATACCCACTTGCGAAGGGGGCGATAGAAGACGAGTGTCCCCAGGGCCAGTTCCACGATCAAGGTGGAGTAGGTCGAGACCTTGATCATCGTCTCGGATTCGACAAACGGAGGCACCCAAAAGCGGTCGAACTCGCTGAGCTGGGACGGATACCAGGTGGCGGTGCCGTCGCGCCAATAGGTGCCACGCCACTTATGCCAGACCGTGGTGACGTAGAGCACCGCCACCTGAAACTGCACCAGGCGCTGGCCCCAGAGGGAGATCAGTCGCGGGGCGGGCGTCTCCAGCCCGCGCCAGATCCGGATGACCCGGTCGAGGGAGCAGGCGGCGCCGCTGGGAGCGACCGCCAGATACACGAGACACAAGCGCATCAAGGTGTCGCCTGAATGGAGGATCATCAGATTGCGGTGATGCAGAGCGATCATGCCTAGTGCGAGCACGATCGAGCTGATCCGCGTCCACAGGCCGACACAGGTCAACAGAGCGGCCGCCATCACCAAGAGGTAGAAAGCGAGCGTTACCCATGGGTGAGCCACCAGCCCGAGTGGATCGAATCGCAGGAAGTCGCCGTTGAATCTTCTCGACGCGATGAGCGGAACGAAGCCGTTCTCGGTGTACCAGGCATGGAAGTCGATGAGCACCATCGACAGGCTCACGAAGGCCAGGAAAGCCATCGCGATCCGGAAGAGCCCCAAGGCCTCCGGCGACCCATAGCCGAACCACCACTCGTCCAGCGCCGCCCACAAGCTCTTTTGCTCTTCGTCCCGAACCTTGCTGGGCTTGCCGTTGCGGCTCATCGCTGGTAGCCCTTCGCTTCGCGCAGCTCATCCACCGGCACGACGTAGTTGAAGTAGTTGTAACTGTGGTACTTGGGCTCCTGAGCTTTAGTCGGAGGTTGCACGAGCCTCCAATAGCGCCAAAGCCTGACCTCCACCGGAGGATTGGCTGGATCGTCGAAATTCCGATAGGCCAGCGCGCGGGCCACGATCGGCCACATCCAGGCATAGGATTCCGGGTGCGACCGCTCCAGGAACTTGCGGTAGCGCTCCTTGAGGAAACGTAGCGGGATGGGGAGGTCGCGCACCCGCGAGTATCGGTCCTCGACGATTCGCCCATCTGCATAAACGATCTCGGCCGTTGCCCAACCATCCCAGTTGGATGGGTTTGGGGCAAACATGTCCCAGCTCTGCCATAGACCGGTGGGGATCATGTACCAGCGCAAGAAGTTGTCCTTGAACGTCTGGTTGGCGATCAGCCCGTTCTCGATGATGGGCTCGAGGGTGCGAGATCGGAACTTCGAGATGTCGAGCTCGACCCGGCGGAGGTCTGGCCGGTTGATGTACGCGTTCGACGGCGGCGGGAGGCACCAGAGAAGAACTGCCGCCGCATGTGCCAGCACGCCGACCTTGACCAATGGATGGACCCGGCCCGGATTCGACATCTCGATCTAATTTACTTGAACGCTGCGCAGCCGTCGGGGCTCACCCCAACACCAACACCCCGGTACCCTAGAAGCTCATGCGTCGGCGCACCAAGATCGTCTGCACGCTCGGCCCCGCTGTTCAATCGCGCGAGCAGGTGCGGGATTTGATCCAGGCCGGCATGAACGTCGCGCGGCTCAACTGCAGCCATGGGGACTGGGAGACACGCCGGTCCTTCGCCGCTTGGGTTCGGGAGCTCAGCCCCGAGTTGGCGCCCATTGGGCTCCTGGTGGACCTACAGGGACCGAAGTTCCGCCTGGGCATGCTGCCGCCCGAGGGGCTGGCCCTCGAGGCCGGCCAAACGGTCACCGTCGGGCAGGGCCCGGATGCACAGGTGCCCATTCATCAGCCTGAGGTGTTGGACACGCTTTGCGAAGGGTGCCGGCTCCTGCTCGGGGATGGTGAGGTCGAGCTCAAGATCGTCGGAAACCAAGGCGACCTCTTTCTGGCCCGAAGCGCGACCGCTGGCATCGTGCGGAGCCGGAAGGGGGTCACCGTGGTGGGCAAGCGATTCAGCGTTCCAGCGCTGACGGACCGAGACCGGGCCGATATCCGCACGGCCGCCGAGATCGGGGCCGACTTCATCGCACTCAGCTACGTTCACAGCGCCGAAGACATCGAGGAGCTCCGGCGCGAGGTCGGTCTGCACGATAGGGGCATCCGGCTCTGCGCCAAGATCGAGACCCGCGATGCGGTGCGCAGTATCGACGACATCATCCAAGCCTCCGACCTGGTCATGGTGGCTCGCGGCGATATGGGCCTGCAGATGGAGATCGAGGAGGTGCCGATGGCGCAAAAGCGGATCATCGAGCGGTGCACGCGCGCCGGAGTGCCCGTCATCACGGCGACGCAGATGCTCGAGAGCATGGTCGTCAATCCGCGCCCGACGCGGGCTGAGGCGACCGACGTCTTCAACGCCGTCCTCGACGGCACCGATGCGGTCATGTTGAGCGCGGAGACGGCAGCCGGAGCACACCCGGTCGAGGCCGTCCGCTACATGTCGCGCATAGCGGAGCGGGCTGAGTCGCAGTTCGACCATCACGCGGCCATGGAACTCGCTCCCGACGGTGCTCCCCACCAGACGGAGGCCGTCGCCCACGCGGCCGCCCGACTGGCTCACGACATCCGAGCTAAAGCCATCGTCAGCACCAGCACGAGTGGCCAAACCCCTCGTCTGGTCAGCAAGTTTCGCCCGCGGGCGCCAATTCTGTGCGCCACCTGGAGCGAGAAGACCTATCGCCAGATGTCGTGCGTGTGGGGCGTCGAGAGCCTCATGATTCCCCCGCCCGCCACTACTGATGAAATCGTGCAGCATGCGCTGATAGGTTTCCAGCGTTGCAAACGTCTTAAGCAGGGGGATCCGGTAGTAGTTACGGCGGGAGTTCCAGCGGGCACGCCTGGCAATACGAATCTGGTTCTGACCCAGGTGGTGAAGTAGTGAACACACGGATGTTTTGGAATATCGTTTTGGTGGTCGGAGCCATCGGAGCCGGTGTCGCGATGAGCACGAAGCCCTGGCAGGCCTATCGCGAGCAGCGCAAGATCGCCGACCAGAAGATCGCCGAGCGGGCGCGAGCCGAGGAGAACCTGGTTTCCCTGGCAGAACAGAGGGCCCGCCTCGAGAGCCCTGCCGGCAAGGAGAGGCGTGCCCGGGAGCAGGGATTCAAGAAGCCGAGTGAGGAGGCGCTGGAGCAGCCTTGACGCTTTTGATCGCCTTGGTCGCGACCCAGTCCCTGCTGCCGCCTCAATTGGAGGCGAGCAAGGGCCTGAGCTGGTTGTTTGCCGACCGGGTCAGCCGCCATGCCGAGGGCGTGCGGGAGACGGACGTGTTTGTGGGCACGGCAGACGCAAAGTTCGTGGGGGGACAGGTGCAGATAACGATCGTGAGGAGCCTCCGGCATACCGAGTTGGAGGAAGAGCGAATTCCGTCCCCCAAGGACCTGCTCGAAGAGCGCGAGGTGTGGAGTTTTTCCCCGTCGGGACGTTGGAGCGGCATACCCGGACCCCTCGCGCGGGTGGGACGCATCGTTCAGCCGGCGCCGTTGCCTGATACTCGCGTCGTGCCCGGATTCAGCTGGACCGGCTACGAAGCGCCCCGCCC
>DATLGQ010000063.1:0-4458 GCA_035540435.1 Fimbriimonadaceae bacterium | reverse complement strand
ACAAGCAGCGGCAGGGCTGAGCGAGAACTAGAAACAACTTATGGCACGAATTGCAGGTGTTGACCTTCCCAGAGACAAGGCGGTTCTTTACGCCCTGCCTCTGATCTATGGCGTCGGGCGCAAGAACGCGGCCGACATCGTCGCCAAGGCCGGCGTCGATCCCACGATCAAGATCAAGGATCTCTCCGAGGCGGACATCGCCCACCTCCGTGAGATCATCGACCGGGACTATCAGGTCGAGGGTGACCTGCGCCGGGAAGTGAACGGCAACATCCGCCGCCTGATGGAGATTGGCGCCTATCGCGGCCTTCGCCATCGTCGCGGCCTTCCCACGCGCGGCCAGAACACCCGCGCCAATGCCCGCACCCGCAAAGGACCCAAGAAGACCGTCGCCGGTAAGAAGAAGGCGAAGAAGTAAACGATGGCAAGAAAGCAGCAGGCTAAAGGCAAGCAGAAGGAAAAGAAGAACGTGCCGGTGGGCATCGCCCATATCCATTCTTCGTTCAACAACACCCATGTCACTATCACGGATCCCCAGGGGAACGTCTTGAGTTGGGCCACCTCTGGACACGTGAACTTCAAGGGCAGCCGCAAGGGCACCCCGTTTGCCGCCCAGGTCGCAGCCGAGAACGCCAGCCGCAAAGCCCAGGATCATGGGGTGCGACGGGTGGACGTGCAGGTCCGCGGCCCCGGCAGCGGCCGCGAAACCGCGGTGCGCGCGTTGCAAGCGTCCGGCCTGGAAGTCACCTCCATCTCCGACGTGACTCCGGTGCCGCATAACGGTTGCCGCCCGCCGAAGCGACGCCGAGTTTAACGCCCCCTCCCGCCTCCTCTAGAACGAAATGCCACATATCAGCACGCTGGAATTGACTCAGGAATACGGCAAGTTCGTGCTCGAACCCCTCGAGCGCGGCTACGGCCAGACGATCGGCAACGCGCTGCGACGCGTGCTTTTGTCCTCGATCCAGGGCGCCGCGATCAGCGCCGTTCGCATCGACAAGGTCTTCCACGAGTTCGCCCCGATCCCTGGGGTCAAGGAAGACACTACTCAGCTCCTGCTCAACCTCAAAGACGTCGCTATCCGCTACGAGCTGGAGAGCGCCCCGACCGAGGATACGATCCTGCGACTCGACGTCCAGGGGCCCGGAAGGGTCACCGGCGCCGATATCGTCTGCCCCGAAGGCCTCTCGGTCGTGAACCCAGAGTGCTACATCGCCACCCTCAGTGATCCCAAGCACGGGCTGAGCATGGAGATGTACGTCGGGTGGGGCACCGGCTACGTCCTGCCCGAGAAGCAGGAAAAGTACAAAGGAATCATCGGCGTCATCCCGACCGGATCCCAATACACGCCGGTTCGCAAGGTGAACTACACGGTGGAGCAAACCCGCGTAGGCATGCGCACCGACTACGATCGCCTCGTTCTCGATGTTTGGACGAACGGCTCCGTGCGGCCCAACGACGCGGTGAGCCAGTCGGCTCATATCCTGGACAAGTACTTCCGGATGTTCTTCGAGCTTGGCCAGGCCGGCTATGAGAGCGACACCCTGGACGCCGACGACGTGGCTCCGGAGCTGGCCAATATTCCGGACCTGCGAATCGAGGAGCTCGACTTCTCCCAGCGCACCTTCAACTGCCTGCGCCGGGCGGGCCTCCTGACCCTCCGCGCTTTGGCGACCGCGACCGAGACGGATCTCACCGGCATCCGCGGCTTTGGCAAGAAATCGCTGGTCGAGGTCCGTGACAAGCTGCAGGAGCATGGCCTGGAGCTCAAGCCGCCCAAGGGTGGTTACCGCGCCATCGACCTGCTGGACGACGACGAAGAAGACTTCGATTAAGGATACGAACCCACCATGAGACACCTTGTTGACCGACGCAAGCTGGGGCTCCCCAGTGATCAGCGCAAGGCGCTGCTGACGAACCTGACTCGCCAGTTCATCCGCCATGGATACACGCGGACGACGCTGGGGCGGGCCAAGGAGCTTCAGCGCCTGGTGGAGCGATTGATCACGATCAGCAAGGAGGACACCCTCGAAGCTCGGCGACGCGCCCGCAGGGTTCTCGTCGGGCACTCGCGCAGCACGCCCAAGCCGGAGAAGCTGATCGCCGGGAAGACCGACGTCGAGAAGACCATGATCCTTCAGGAGCGCAGCCTGATCAACGGCGAGGATCTGGTCGCTCATCTCTTCAACAACATCGCTCCCCGGTACCGCGACCGGAACGGGGGGTACACGAGGCTCACGAGGATCGGGCCCAGGCGTGGAGATGCCGCGCCCTCGGCCGTACTCGAGCTCGTAGACTGACCAATCCGCTTCGCCACGAACGATCTGGCGGGGCCACGACATGAGAATCAAGATGACCGTCGCCTACGACGGCACCGAGTTTTGCGGCTGGGCCGCGCAAGCTGGGCAGAGAACTGTCCAGGGCACATTGACAGAAGCTGTTCGCCGGGCAACCGGCGAGGATGTCGAAATCGCGGGAGCGAGTCGGACCGATTCCCGGCGCGCATGCCGCTGGGCAGGTCTGCCACTTCGACAGCAACGTCGGGATCGAGCCGTCCAAGTGGGCGCGCATCCTGAACCGGGTGCTGCCGGGTGACCTGAGGGTTGTTCGCTCGGTTGAGGTTGGGAGCGGATTCCATGCCCGCTTCTGTGCCGAGAGCCGGCTCTACGAGTACCGGATTCTCACCGTGGACGGCGATCCTTTCAGAGGCCGGTACGCGCACCTGTATATGAGGGCGCTGGCCGTACCCGAGATGGTTCAGGCGGCGGGCCATCTGGTGGGGCGGCACGATTTCGTGGCGTTCACCGAAGAGCTCGATCCTGAGGTCGAGAACTCGACGCGAGAGCTTCACACCGTCGAGATCGGGGAGGAAGCGGATCTGCTGCGTGTACGCATCAGGGGAAACGCGTTCCTCAGAGGCATGATGCGGCGGATCGCCGGCGGACTCTTGGAGGTGGGACGTGGCCACCGGACGGCAGACGATCTGCGACGGCTCCTGGGGGATGACCGGCACGGCCTGCAGTGGCCGGTCGTACTGCCCGCAAAGGGCCTGACCCTCCTGGAAGTCACCTACGCGGACCCGCCCAGAGACATCCGAACAGCTTCCTCACAGGCTTAGGCCCCGCATCATTAAGGGCACAGCCGGAAGCGAGGCCCGAACAGCGGGGCCTCGGCAACACCTGTAGCGCTTACCGAAAGGGAAGTGCGACGACCGAACCCCAGAAGGGACAACGACATGAATAGGACCTATACGAACAAGGAAGGCTCGATCCAACGCAAATGGTATGTGGTGGACGCCACGGGAATCCCCGTCGGGCGTCTCGCGGGCCAGGTTGCACAGGTGTTGCGGGGCAAGCATAAGCCCACCTTCGCATACAACGCTGACTGCGGCGATTTCGTCATCATCATCAACGCCGATAAAGTGGTGCTCACCGGCAACAAGCAGGACGAGCTGATCCATTGGCACACCGGCTGGCCCGGCGGCTTGCGCAACGTCTCGCGAGGCAAGCTGCTGGAGACCAACCCGGTCAAGCTGGTCGAAAAGGCGGTCTGGGGCATGACGCCCAAGACCAAGCTTGGACACCAGATCTTCAAGAAGCTCAAGGTGTACGCCGGTGCGGATCATCCCCATGGCGCGCAGAATCCGGAGCCGCTCAGCATCACGAGGGACAAGTAACAATAGATGGCTAGAAAAGCAACTCGCAACGAGAACTACGGCACGGGCCGGCGCAAGAGCGCGATCGCCCGGGTGTGGCTCACCCAGGGCCAGGGCAACATCACGATCAACGGCCGCGACTTCAAGGAGTACCTGGGCAGGCCGATCCTCGAGATCCTGGTGAAAAGCCCGCTGGTCCAACTCGGGCTCGACGGCAACTACGACATCAAGGCGACCGCCAAGGGCGGCGGCATCTCGGGTCAAGCCGGTGCCGTGAAGCTCGGCATCGCCCGGGCGTTGCTCGAAGTGGACGAGGAGTTTCGCAAGCCGCTGAAGGGCGCCGGCTTCCTCACTCGGGACCCGCGCGTGAAGGAACGAAAGAAGTACGGCCGCAAGAAGGCGCGCCGCGGCTTCCAGTTCGTGAAGCGCTAAAAACCATCGCGACGACGCCTCCTTCGAGCCGGAGGCGTCGTCGCCCCAGAGCCATCTCCCGTCGACAGAACGCGCGGTGATTCGCGCCCGTATTCAATAGGGCGAACTGACTACGATGCACTCCAACCCGCTCGCCCACCCTGTCCACGCGCTCATGCGCCCGTGCGAGAGCGTGCGAACGGAGGACAGTCTGGAATTGACGGCGACGCGGCTGCGGTCGAGTGGCCTCCAGGCACTGCCCGTTACCAATGGGCCCTACCTGGTGGGGCTCGTCACCGAAACCGGATTGGCGTCGGCCTTGGCCTCGGGCGCCGAACCTGCCGAACCGGTAACGCGAGCCCTGGGCGCGGCCGTGACGATCGGTCCCCGTT
>DATLGQ010000062.1:0-12857 GCA_035540435.1 Fimbriimonadaceae bacterium | reverse complement strand
CTGCTGCGGGCCGCCCGACGCAACGGAGTGGAAGTCATCTGGGACCTCTTCCACTACGGGTACCCGCGCGACCTCGACATCCTAAGCGACAAGTTTGTGGCGCGATACGCCGACTACGTGCAGGCGGCGGCGAAGTACTTGCGCGCTCGAACGGAAGGCACCCTCTACATCACGCCCGTCAACGAGCCCTCATTCCTGGCGTGGGCGGGTGGAGAGGCGCAGCTGTTCCGGCCGTTCCTCCGCGGCGCGGGCTGGGAGCTCAAGGTCCAACTGGCGAGGGCTGCCATTCTTGGGGCGGAAGCTGTTTGGGCCGTCGATCCAGATGCCGTGATCGTCAGCGTTGACCCGACCTGCCGAGTCGCGCTGCCCTGGGGCCGCGAAGACCTTCGGCAGGAGCAGGAGCATTTCAACGAACATGTCGTGTTTCAGAGCTGGGACCTCGTCTGTGGCCGGCTTTGCCCCGAACTTGGCGGCAGCCGCCGGCATCTGGGCGTGCCGGGAATCAACTACTACTGGACCGCGCAGTGGGAGCTGCATCGAGCCGGCGTAGCCCTCGATGACGACGATCCTCGTCGAGTTCCCCTTCGGGAGATCGTGCGAGATGTTTGGACTCGCTATGGCGGCAAACTGCTGATTACCGAGACCAGCCACAAGCCCGAGCGCCGCGGTGAATGGATAACCGAGGTCACGAACGAGGCGCTCGCGCTCTGGCGTGAGGGCGTTCCGCTTCAAGGAGTCTGCCTTTATCCGGTGCTGGGCATGCCGGAATGGCACGCGCCTGAGGATTGGACCTGCATGGGTCTCTGGGACATCCAATATCAAGACGGGAGCTATGATCGAATCCCATGCGAGCCGGCCCATCTCGCCTTGGCGAGAGCGGCCCAAAAGCTGGAACATGCCGCGCCAAGGGTCTCTGCCTATTGAAAAACCCGGATTCCATAGTCCGAGCCTTCGGGCAGCCTGATCGCAGCCTTGGCGACTTCGTCGAGAAGAGCCGGGGACAATGTTCGGGAGCGGGGTCCTCTCGGGATTCGACCGGGTTCGGCTTGTTGGATGAGCTTTGAATTTGCGCCAACTGGCGCAACAGGCGCAGGGAGCGCAAAGGTACCTACCTGTCGTACACTTACGTAGGGCGCCCCTGTCGGTGCCGATAATGTGGGAAGATCGTGAACCGACTGCCCTCCCGTAGGAGACTTCCGCCGTCCATGAAGAAGACATTGATCCTGATGGCATTGCCCCTCGCCTGGAGCTTGACCGCCCCAGCCTACGCCCAGACCGAAAAGACCGACCCGCCCAAGCCTCCTGCCCAAGCGCAGGGCGAGCAAAAGAAGGAAGAGCCGAAGAAGGAGGAGCCCAAGAAGGATCCCAAGATCGAGGAGTACGAGAAGGCGATCAAGGACCTCACCAAGATCGAGGGCCAGTTCAACTTTTACCTGCGGAAGAAGGATGTGCTACTGGAGGTGTCCGAGGAGCAGCTTGGAAAGATGTTCTTCATCCAGGCCACTCTCAATACAGGCGCGTCATCGGTTCCCCTGCAAGCGGGCGATCCGGTGGGCAACCTGGCGCTTGATCCTTTCTACTTCGAGCGCAAAGAGGACCAACTCTGGCTGATGCGCCCGAACCTGAAGTATCGGTGGAGCCCCAAGGACCCGTTGGCGATCGCCAGCGCGCGCACCTTCCCCACCGCCATCTTGTCCTCGTTCCGCATCGAGCAGCAGCACCCGGAAAAGAAGCTGCTGTTGATCAACGCGACGCCTCTCTTTTACGGCGACATCTTCCGTTTGGCCGAACTGGTCCAAGCGGGCGCCATGGGTCAGTACATGCTCGACCGGGACAAGAGCGGCCCCGAGAAGGTCAAGAGTTTTCCTGAGAACGCGAACGTGCAGATGCGGCTCCACTTCTTCTCGCCGCGCGGCAACGAGCCGAACCCGCTCATGATCCTCCTCGGGCTCGGGGGCCCTTCTCACCTGGAGGACAGCCGAAGCCTGCCGCTCAAGGTCACGTACAACCTGTGGTATCGGAAAGAGTCCGACTACATGCCGCGCCTGGCCGATCCACGAGTGGGCTACTTCACCCAAGATTTCTTCAGTCTGGACCGCTTCCTGAGCGACGATCGCACCGAGCGCTACATCATGCGCTTCAACCTCAAGAAGAAGGACCCCAGCGCCAAGCTGAGTGAGCCGGTCAAGCCGATCGTTTGGACGATCGACCACTCGGTGCCCCCGCAATACCGGGAAGCGGTCAAAGCCGGCTTGCTGCGCTGGAACAAGGCGTTCGAGCTGTTAGGCTACAAGGACGCGGTGCAGGTGCAAAACGCGCCGGACGACCCGGAATGGGACCATGCCGACGGCCGCTACAACGTCGTCCGCTGGTCGATCAGCCCGGATTCGGGATATGCGATCGCCATCCCGCGCTGGGACCCGTTCACGGGCGAGATTCTGAACGCCGGCATCACGCTCGACGCCAACATGCTTTCGTTCGCCGAAAACGAGCACCAGATGTTCGCGACACCGAGCGCCGGTGGCCCCAGGGCCCTCAGCGTCCTGCTGCGGGACAACACCCGGCCGGTGACCCCTGAGACGCTGCTGTTCGGGTCTGAGCGCGAGAACGCGATGGCCGGCCTCCGCAAGGAGATGGTCGGCAAGGGCTGGACGCTGCACCAGTGCGCCTATGCGCACGGATTGACCGAGAACGCCGCATTCTCTTGGAACGCTTTGCAGGCGAATCCGCACGGCATCAAGATCAGCAAGGAGGAGTACGCGCGGCAGTTCATCAGCGACGTGATCAGCCACGAAGCCGGTCACTGCCTGGGCTTGCGTCACAACTTTGTGGGGTCCACCAACCTCACGACCCAGCAACTTGCCGACGACAGGCTCACCAGCGAGCAGAACGTGTCGGCCAGCGTGATGGACTACACGCCGGTCAACATCATGGCTGTGTTGCGGGGCCACGGCAACTTCTTCGCCCCCACGATCGGCGCCTACGATAAGTGGGCGGTTCAATACGGCTATACGGAGAGCAAAGCTACGACGCCCTCCGGCGAAAAGCATGCGCTGAGTCTGATCGCCGCGCAGTCGACGAAGCCCGGCCATGGGTTCATGACCGACGAGAACGCCGATAGCTGGGACCCCTACGTCGCCCGGTTCGATAACGCGCGCGACCCGCTGAACCACTCGGAGAAGATGCTCCAAGCGGCGGCTCGGATGCGGACCTATGCCATTCGCAACTTGCCCCGCCCCGGTGAGAGCTACGCAAAGCGAACGCGGCTGATCATGGGCTCCGTTGCCGCCACGATCCGCGAGGGTCGCATGGCCGCCCGCTTCGTGGGAGGCATCAGCTCGAACCGGAACTTCCGGGGACCGGAAGGGCCTCGCCCAACCCTCGCCCCGGTCGATCCGGCGGAGCAGCGGCGGGCGGTTCGGCTGATCGCAAAGCACGTGCTCAGCGACGACTCCTTCGCGCTTCCCGAGGACGTGCTGCAGACCTTGAGCATCGATCCCGACTCCAATCCCGGTTGGAACGCACCGCTACGGGATTACATCGGTATGCGCCAGAACATGGTGTATGCGCTCCTGATGAGCGCCGACACCACCGACCGAATCGCCGAAAACTCCTACAAGTGGGGCGAGAAGCCCGGCGCCTACACCATGGACGAGCACTACGCCTCGCTCTTGGGCGCCGTGTTCCGCGAAGTCGGCCAGAACAAGACGATCCCGCCGCTTCGCCGCGACTTGCAGCGGTTCGCCATCACCGGGCTCATCACCCAGGCCGGCGCGCCTCAAGGCGCCGTGAGCGAAGACGTAAGAGTCGTGGCCTCCGACGCCCTGAAGCGGCTGGCCAAGCGTTTTGGCGAGGCTGCCGCGCAGTCGAGCAAGCTCGACGGCATGACCCAGGCTCACTTGCGAGACACCAAGGACGCGATCGAGCGCTTCCTGAACCGGCAGCACGGGGCGCGCTGACCGCCGCTCCCCTCTCCGCGGCTGGTTCGTGTCGCGGAGAGGGGCAGTGGGCAGCCGTGAGCGAAGTGAGCTTCGAAACCGTACAATAACGTCATGAATGCCGTCGACGCCGCTCAGGTCTCCTCAGGGGAGATCGTCAGAGACCTGCGCGCGTTCCTCGAGCAGGCGTCGCGGCACGGGAACGAGGCGGTCAAGCCCGGCCACCGCATTCCGTTCCATTGGCCTCCGCATCCGATTAGCCACAAGTTCCACGTGCTCGCCAGCGACTGGACGGGTCGCGCCACCTTCGAGGCCCACGGCGAGACCTTCGACGTCGCGGTCGCCCGTACCCCGCATGGGGTCTTCGGACGCTGCTTGCAGCTTTGGCACGAAGCGCGGGGCGTCGATCAGGATGAGATGCTGACCTTTCTGAAGGCGGAGGCCGAGCCGCTCTTTCGACGCCAGTTCGCGATCGCGGAGACTCTTGGTTTGGAAGGCCGTTACCAGGGCTCGATCCAAGACCTTTCGCCCAGCGAGCTCGTCAAGCTGCTCTACTGCTCGGATCGCGACGTCGCCGCCGAGGCCAAGACCGAGATCGAGAAACATGCCTCGCTGGGCGTGTTCTGCCCGGCTCTGATCGAGATTCTCAACGACGACCGCCATCCGATGCGGCGGTCTGCCCAGTGGTGCGTGCTCGACCTGTTCGAGGACCTGCCACGGTTCTGCGCCGGGGACGCCGACGAAGCCCGCTGCATCGACGCCATGCGCAACCTCATCTGGAACGCCAAGGACGACTACGCGAGGACGGTTTACAAAGCGGGAGTCGTGCTAGGGGGCCACCTGCCGGACGAGCATGGCGGACCGGTGCTCCTGGAGTGCTTGGATGCGCCCAGCAAGTATGGCCGGCGCAGCGCCATCCATGGCCTCTTTCACGTCGTCGAATGGCACCCCGAGATGCGCCCGCGCGTGGTGGCCGCCTTGCGCGCCGCCGCCGAAAAGGAAGCTGATTCACAGTTGAGGGACTTCGCCGCTGCCATGGCCGACGACATCGAGGCCGAGCACTACGACCACATCCCTGAGCCCGTCTTCTCGGAAGAGGCCTAACCCTTCGACGCCTTGTTGGCAGCTCCGCTCACCTTGGCCTCGGGCGCCGCATCCAGAAATCGCTCCGCCTTTGGCGACTTGAAAGTGTTGTTTCGCGCCTCCAGCCTCCCGGCGAAATCTTTGGTCACCCAGATGGCCCGAGTCGCCGATGGCGACGAGAACTTGCTGTCCCGGATAGAGAGGTCGAGCGGCTCTTTGGAGCTTACGATGAAAACCGGCGCCTGGCGCTGATCGGTTGCCCTAAAGGCGCACCGCTCGAAGGTGACCTTGCCCGCGCCGCGAGAGAAATCCAACATGTACAGGTCTGGGCCGCCGGAAAACTCACAGTCGACGAACCTCAAGTGGCCCACGACGTTGCGGTTCTGAAACACCGTCAACCGGTGAAGGCCCTCAAACTTGCAGTTCTCGAAGCGAATGTTGCCCGGCATCCCGCCTTCGGTCGCCGAGAACCAGAGCAAGTACCGCGAGGCCGCAGTCCCGAAGCTCGAGCGCCTGATGATGGTGTTCGTCACATTCGGACCTATGTACACGCCGTTTTCCACGTCGCTGTCCTCGATCACGTGGCCGAACCCACCCAGCGGCCAGGCGTCGTTGCCCAAACCGAATCCGGTTCGACCTTTGCAGCGCCGGAACGTGATCCTGCGCTCATCCATGCCGTGGGTATCGAAATCCGCGCTGCCGGCCGCCGTCGCGCTGCAATCCTCCACCAGAACATCGGTCGTCCCCGAATGGAGGATGAAGCCGTGTCGGTAGCCACTGGTGCTCGAGTTCCGGATCGTCCCGTGTGAGCTGCGCAAGATGTAGATCCCGTAGGCGTCGCCGGGCGCCGAGGGGTTTCCGGTCGGCTCCACCGCGTGCACGCCGTCGATCACGAAGTCTCGGCAAATGCCCAGCTTCACGACTCCACTGTCGATGCGCCGGGCACGCATGTTCTTCACGATGAGCCCCTTCGCCAGCCCCGCGACCACAAAGCCGCCAGTGCCCCGCTTCCCCGGATCGTACAGACCGTCAACCGCGAAGTTCTCGATCCGGACGTCTTCCGTAAGCATGTGATCGACTCGCGCCAGCATCGGCTCGTCGTCGTACTCCCGGTTCAGGGGTCGATCCAGCTTCGCTGCGAAGCCGTCGACGTCGGTGACCTGAACCAGCATGGCTCCGTAGTTGAGGGAGAGTCCGGGGTTCTTGAGGTGAGGCACCCGCTTCGCGTCGTAGATCACGTGCCAACCGGGGCTGACCCTGCGATTGACGGTCACGATCTGATCCCCAGCCTTGGCTGGTTCGATCGAGATTCCGGCCAATCCCGCCGCAGGCTCCGGCTTGGTAACGCTGAAGTCGACTCGGCCTATCGAGAACACATGAGTAGCCCTCTTCACCCGGATCTGGCTGCCATCGCCGATGATAGTGAGATTGCGGGTCCCCGCCGGGACCCGTACGTCGCCGTCCAACACCAGGGCGCCCCGGACGCGCACAACCTTGTTGGACGCTCGCCCGGGAGTCTCGCCTATAAGTTGGTTGAGAGGCTTGGAGTCTTCCACTCCGTTCGCCACATAGACGACCTCGGGCGTCGTAGCCAGGGCAGCGCCGAAGAGCAAGTGCAGCACTACGAACCGCCGATCAGGTAGCGCAGCGTCACAGACGCGCTCACCCGCAGCTCTCCTGCTTCAACCGGTGTCGACTCGGCGGCCGCCATGCGAGTAAAAGCGACGTCCATGGGTGGCGGGACGACGTGCACCCCTCCCTCCTGCACCTCGTAGACGGGCCCTAGGCTCACGCCTAGCGCCTTGGCGATGGTCGCAGCCTTCTCACGGGCACTGGCCACCGCTTCGGCCAAGGCGCGCAGGCGAGCCTCCTTGTCGTTTCGCAGGCCGAAAGCGATGCCTTGCACGCGGTTGGACCCGCTGGCCGTGACCGCATCCACCACCGCTCCCACCAAGGTCAGATCGAACACCCGCACCGTGAGCATGTTGGTCGCGCGGTACCCGGTCAGCTCCGTCCTCTGGCGGCCGGGCCCTGCCTGCACGTTCTCGTAGATGGGCATCAGTTGCAGGCGCGAAGTCTGGATCTGCTCCCTCGGGATCTTGAGGTCGGCCAGCCGTTTGAGCAGGGCCGAGGTTGCCGAGTTGGCGGCGTCCATGGCCTCCTTCGCAGTCTTGGCGTTAGTCTCCACCCCGATCGTGACCGTGGCCATATCGGGAGCGACATAGACTTCGCCGGTGCCGCTGACATTGATCGTCCTGGGGGATGGGCGCTCCTGCGACCAGCCCAGAGATGCGATCAGAGCCAGCGCAAGGAGCATCGGGCTTCGTGCGTTCAACATGCCTACTTAGACGATTCGCCTGGGCGGATATGTCCATGACCTAGCCGTCCACTGCCGCTCAGTAGGTCCAGAGGCAAAGGGATCGCGATCTACTTCGCGAGCAGGAGGTCCGCGATGCCCCTTGCGATCTCGGTGGCGACGCCGACCGTCTCGCAGTTGGTCAACACGATCACACTCAGCCCATGTTCGGGCCATCGCTGAATGCTTGAGGAGAAGCCGGAGGTAGAGCCTCCGTGGCCGACGACTCTACGCCCCTTCACGGTGTCGATCCGGAAGCCGAGTCCATAGGTCGTCGAGTCGCCCGAGGTCAGCTTGTTGACGCTCCACATCTCGTCCAGGATCTGTTTCGTGAGCACCTTCCCCGCGCCCCGCGAGGCCGCCTCCAGCTCCGCTTCCCACCGCGTCATGTCGGCGATCGTGGAGGCGATCGCGCCGGCGGCAAACACGTCGGTGAGGTCGTAGTCGCGGTTAACGATCTTCCCGTCCAAAACGTCGTAGCCATCGGCCCGGCGCGGGATGACCGCCAACGGATTGCGGTTTTGGCTATTCCTCATCTGCAGCGGCTCGAAGATCCGCTCCCGCAACAAATCGAAATAGGGCTTGCCTTCTATGGCCTCGGCCACAAAGCCCAGTAGGGCGTAGTTGGTGTTGCCGTATTGGTACTTCTCGCCGGGCTTGAAGTCGAGCGGCGGCGGCGACAGACGCTCCACGAACTTCTTTCGATCCAGCTTTTCAGTCAGCTCAAAACCCGGAAGCGAGTTGAGGTTCTTCAAGCCGGAGGTGTGGGTGAGCAAGTGGCGGATCGTGACGTCCTTCCAGTGCGCAGGTCCCTCCGGCAGGTGCTTCAGCACCGAATCTTCCAGCGTAAGCCGACCCTTCACCTTCAGGAGCATGATCAGCGCCGCCGTAAACTGCTTGGTGATGGAGCCGATCTCGAACACCGTGTCGGTGCCGGCGGCGATTCTCCACTCGACGTTCGCCAGTCCCAGGGCCGCCATTCGCTCCACTCGACCCCGACGCATGACGGCATAGGCCAAGCCTTGCACCTGCTTCTGCTTCAGGGTCTGGCGCAGATACTGCGCCACGTCGTCTTGAGACACGAGCGGTCCCGCGAGGGAGGCGACGGCGAACAGAGCGAGCATCGTCATGCCCTCATTATCCGGCCAAGGCCGTCGGTTCGGACGCCGACTGGCCGTACTTCGGAAGCGCGAAGTAGAAGGTGGCGCCTTGTCCAACTTCACCTTCGGCCCAAACACGCCCCCTGTGCCGCTCCACGATCCTCTTGACGCTGGCCAAACCGATGCCGGTGCCGGGAAAATCGTAGACGCTGTGGAGCCGCTCGAACGCGCCGAAGAGCTTCCGCTTGTGGCGTGGGTCGTAGCCGGCCCCATTGTCTCGTACGAAGAACACTTCCATCTCGGGATCCGGCCTCGACCCTACCTCGATCACCGCGCGTTCGCAGTCCGCCGTAAACTTCCAGGCGTTCTCGAGCAGGTTCTGTAGAACGAGATGCAACAGCCGCTCGTCGCCCAGCGTCACCAGATTCTGCTGAACGTGGGTCTCGATTCGCCGCTCCGGCGTTCGCCTGAGCAGCCCATCCAGCACCTCATGGGCCAATGCGCTCAAGTCGACCCGCTCCATGGAAAGTTCCATGCGCGAAATGCGGCTCAGGTCCAACAAGCCATCGATCATCGCGCCCATCCGGTAGCTGTTCTCGCGGATGCGGGCCAAGTACTCACGACCGTGCTCGTCCAGTTGTTCCGCGAAGTCCTCCTCCAGCATCCGGCTGTAGCCGCCCATGGCCCTCAGGGGCGCCCGAAGATCGTGAGCAACCGTATAGCTGAAGGACTCGAGTTCGGCCACGGTGTATTCCAACTCGGCGGTCCGCTCCCGCACCCGCTGCTCGAGCGTTTCGTTGATGCTCCGCATGGCCGCTTCGGCTCGCTTGATATCGGTCACGTCGTGGTGAATCAGAACCACCTCGAACACTTGGTCCGAGTCGTCCTTGAGCGGGTAGATCACCGCTCCCACCCACCGCGGCCGGCCTTCGATCCCGATCTCGTGGGGATCGTAAAGAATTGGGGGGATCGGGGTGGCCTCTCCGGCGAAAGCCTTCTTGATGTAAGGCATGATGCCCTTCTGCTCCAACTGGGGGTCTTGGAGCATGTTGTATCCAGACAACTGCTCGGCACGAACGCTCCACATCTTCTCAAAGGCTTCATTGACGGCCAGGGTGCGGCCATCCGGGCTCAGAATCTGCACACTCAAGGGCGAGGCTTCCATCATCGTGCGGAACCGTCGCTCGGAGATGCTCAGCTCGCGCTCGGTTCGCCGACGTTCGGCTAGCTCCGTCGCCAGGGCGAGGCGAGTACGGGACTCGGAAGCGGACAGCCCCGCCAGAAGCAGGGTGGTGAAGAGCCCGAAGGCAAGGATCCATGGCCCGTAGTCGGTCCCCAAGCTGGCGCGAAAGCGAGCGCTTGGCTCGAACACCAAACGCCAGGTTCGCCCGGCTACCTGAAGGGTGTGCTCCTCGCGCAGCCGAAGCTCTGCGGTTGAAGCTGAAGAAGAGCGATACAGCTTGCTGTCTGGTCCGGCTTCTGCGTCATACACATAGAAAGACAGCATGGCCTCGACCTCTGGGCTCACGGCCCGCTCTAAAAGGTCCCCGCCTCTGAACGGTGCGTAGATGAAACCCCGGAAGGGGCCGGTTCTAAGCTCGGCCTTCGGCCTCTGCTCATCTTCGTAAAGTGGCAGGTAGATCAAGAACCCGAGTTGCTTTTGCTCATCGATTTCTTGTTTGAGCACCACCGGCCCGCTCGCTGCGGGCTCTCCGGTCTCGCGCGCCCGCCGCATGGCTTCCCGCCGCACCCGGTTGGAGAACATGTTGTAGCCGATGGCCGCCCGGTTGCGCTCGTCCAGCGGCTGCAGAAACACGATCATGTGCTTCTCCTGCGCGGGTTCGTCTTCGCGGTACGCTGCCTCGCTCACTCCCTTGCGACGGATAGCTTCCAGCTCCTGATCGATCTCGGCTTCGGTGAGGAGCTTTGAAAAGCCAATACCTTGAACTCCTGGGTAATCGCTTTGGAGCCTGAGGCCCTCCATGAAGAGCGCAAACTCCTCCCAAGTCACCTCGATGCTCGAGATGAAGAAGGCGCGAGTCGCCCGGAGCAAGGCGATATAGAGCGCGATGCGCTTATCCACCGCGCCGGTGGCGTCCAGTGTTGCGGTTCGGAACCGTTGGTGGGCCAACTGACGATGAGTACTGGCTGCCAGATAAGCTGCGACCAGCGACAACGCCAGGCCCACCAGCAGGAGCAGGATCGGAACCCGGAATACCCGCCAGCCGCTATGTGCGCCGGTACCGTCTGAGCGTGACACCAGGGCCTATGCTAACATCTGCGGCCTTCGGGCGTCTATGAAGCAACGTTGCTTGGGGTCACGCCGAAGCGGCTTCACTCGGGGCCGACCGCCTCATTCGGCTATTCTAAGAACCCGGTTTCTAACCAGACGGTTAGGGGCCCTGCGAGCCGATAATCTCCGTACCTTCGACGCCATGGCACCCACAGACAAAGATACGAGCCTTCACGAACTGGTGTTGAAGCTAGGTGGCGACAAGTCCGTCCGACTGTCATCGCTGCTGGAGCAAGGTTCGCTGGCGCTGGTTTTCGTGCGAGACTTTGCCTGCCCGCACGCCCGCCAGCATCTGACCCAGCTGCGGAACCTAAAGGGGCGCAACCTGTACGCGGTCGTGATGAACACGGAGCGGGAAGTGCTGGCACTCCCCGAGGCGATCCGAACGCGCTTGAAGTTTGTCCTCGATCCAAACCGTAAGCTGTATGAATTCTTCGGGATGCTGCGCCTCACCCAAGAAGAAGCGACGCGCGTGGCGGGAGTCCCAAACGTGCGGAACGGAGCCGATCTCCAGCAACTGGGCGGTTGTGTCGTCCTCTCGCCCCGCGGCCGTATTGCCTGGACGTACCAGAGCCAGAACCCCGCCGATCCTGCTCCCGTCCTCGAGATCGAACGCCAGCTGCGACTGGCGAGCCACCGCTAGCTCCTTCTGCCCGCCAAGATGGCACGTAGCTTGGGTTCTATGCGCCGATCCCATGTTGACAAACGACTCTGGAGGTCAGGGCGCTCTCTCGCCGCTCAAACCCACCACGCTCAAGGCACCACGCACAACGATTTCACGCAAAAAAGCCACTGTCGCGAGGAAACACGACCCACGGGCGGCCGACGGGACGGTCCAGTTTCAGATCGCTCATCGACATCGGTTCCCCACTCGCAAACCGAATATCGGCCCCCACCTCGGACGCCAGGGCCAAGGTCGCCGCGATGTCGTAGAGCTTCTCCCGCACGCCGATCAGGCCCCGGTAGCGCCCGAGGACGGTGAACGCGCCATCCACCACGAACGCTCCCGAACAGCGCATCTTGCCAGGCAACCGCTGCAACGGAATGTGCGGCAGCACATGCTCGCTATAGCTGACCAGGTGAAACGGCTCGATCGGACCCGCCTCGATGGGCGCGATTGGGGAATCGTTGAAGAAAGCGCCGTGCCCACGAGCCGCGAGAAAGAGTTCCTTCAGGTCGGGCAGATAGATCGCGCCCAGCTCCGCTTCTGCCCGCACCAGCGCGATGCTGACTCCCCAGAGCGGCGAGCCGTGAGCGTAGTTGCTGGTGCCGTCGACGGGGTCGACGCACCACAAGCCCTCCGGACCCTCCCCCGCGTGGCCCTCCTCCTCGCCCCACACCGTGCTGCCCGGAACCAAGGCTGGCAAGGCATCCCGGAGAAAACGCTCGACTTGCACATCGCCGCGTGTTACGATGCTGCCGTCCGGCTTGAGAGTAAAAGCGTCAGGCTGCCGTTCGGCCTGTGCGATCCGGCCCGCCTCCAAGGCGATGCGCTTCAGATCATCCAGGATCCCCGGGTTCGGCACTCGATGACTGTACCGCCGAGGGAACAAAAAAGGCCCCAAACAAGGGGCCAATCAAGTGCTATGGAGCGGGAGACGAGATTCGAACCCGCGACCCTCTCGTTGGCAACGAGATGCTCTACCACTGAGCTACTCCCGCGTCGCGAAACGTAGTTATACCACGGCTCCAGGGCCAGAAGGAACGGTGCCCTGGCGCATGATCAGTAGTCCACTCCCATCACCGTCGTCGACTCGCCGTCGACCGCGCAAAGGAGCTCGCCGTTGGGCCCCACGCCCAGACCAATCGCGTCCCGGCCGTCGCGCAGCCGGTACCGCTTGCCGGCAGTGGCGTCGAAAAGGCGCCAGACCACCTCCAGGTCCTGCCACGCGTGGGGCTCGGGAAGCGCGTCTGTCCGCTCCAAGACGGCCCTCGCCAGTTCGCGCGGATCGACCTGCCGTCCGTGGGAGGCAAGGCTGGTCGCCCGCTCCGCCAGTTCTGGCGGAAAGCTCAGGGGTCCGACATTGATTCCAAGCCCCACCACCGGCACTCGCCGGCCTGCCCGATCTTCGATCATCTCCGTCAGG
>DATLGQ010000061.1:0-4555 GCA_035540435.1 Fimbriimonadaceae bacterium | reverse complement strand
TTTCCAGCATGCGCTTGCGATCCTTGCTGTGGTTAATGAAACCCAGTTCGATCAGGATCGCAGGCATCTTACTATAACGGAGCACGGCAAAGCCGGACTGATAGATCCTTTGGTCGCTCCAGACCCCGAGGCTCGGCAGCTTGCTGACCTTGGCGATCTCTCGCTGAACGCACTCGGCGAGCAGTTTGCCGATCGGGTCCTGCTTGTGGTGGAAGGTCATCCCGCCGGAAGTGGAGTTGGCGGCCCGATTGGAGTTGATGTGAACGCTCACGAAAAGGTGGGCTCCGTTGCGGTTTGCGATCTCCGCGCGCTCCTGCAGGGGGATGAACACATCCGTCTTGCGCGTCATGATCACGGTTGCGCCTTCCGCCTGCAGTCGCTCGCTGACCAGCTTGGATATGGCAAGAGTCAGATTCTTCTCGCTGACATCCTTGGCGGGGCTGCGAGCCCCCGAATCGGTGCCGCCGTGGCCCGCGTCCACCACTACGATTTTGCCGGCTAGCCGACCGTCGCCCACGTTTGGCTTGTAAAGCGTGAGCCCGACGTCGCGTTGGCCGCTCACGATCTCAGAGCCCATGGGCCGTGCGAATCGGAGAGTCAGCACCATGCCGGAAGGCGTCTCGGCCGTGGCTAGAGACAAGATGCTCGCGGACGGAATCTTCAGATCCTGGGCCGGCTTGAACCGCACGCCCGGTAGGTGAATCTCCAGGCTCGCCGGATCTGGCCGCTTGAAAGTCGGAGGCTGCACGAGGTTCCCGCTGAAGCGGAACCTCAATTCGGCGGTCCGTTCGACTTCCTTGACCAGTCCGATGTCCACCAGCTCCAACGTCGCGGTCCTGGACGGCGGCGCCGGATTCGCGGCCGGCGGCTCAGGCAGGTTCGTTTCCGGATCCTGGATCATGCCGCCGGTCGAAGCGGGGTCGGGCTGCCGTTCGAGGGCATCCTGGTTCAAGTTGTATTCGAACCACTTGGTCGGCGCCTGATTGTATTTGGGCATCACGGCCGGTGTATCCACCTGGTAAGTGAGGCGCACGACGCCCGGCTGATGCTGAGACGCCTTGGCGTTCGGGCCCAGCTCGATCCGGGTCTTGGAGTCCAAGACGACACCCTGAAAGTCGATCACGACGCGCGCCGGATCCTGGAGAGAGAACACTCGGGGCTTGGCCGGCAACGTGGACTCGAAGACCAGCTCGCCGTCCATGATGCGCACGAAGCGAGCCACTCCCAACACTTCGAGCTGCTCGCCCTTCCAGGTTGTGAGGCCTCCCAGTTGCTTCACGACCTCCCGCATGGGGACATAGGGGCGCGAGTTGAGGATCTTGGCCTGAATCTTGAACCGTTGACCTTCGGCGCGGATCTCGAGCAGGTCTCGGTCGAGCACCGCCGACCACCCGAAGGCGGACGCGGCATCGGGTTCGACGAGACATTCGTCGCCGGAGCGGAAGACGCCTTCGCGCACAGAGCCGGCCGCAGCGTAAAGAACCTCCGCCGGGCGGGGCGCCTCACTCTGGGCCGCTGCGCAGACCGCCATCCATGGGCAGAGTACGAGCAGCAATCGCTTCATCCTGAGCGTTGCGGTCATTGTACAGGCTTCAGCATAATGTGGCAAGTCGTGCCGCCAATCTTGCGGCGATCGCGACATCTTCGGCGATTGTTGTTCTTACGTTCATCGTCGGCCCGAAGGATCCCGAAGAATACCGGGCGATTAGCTCAGTTGGTAGAGCGCCTCGTTTACACCGAGGATGTCGGGGGTTCGAGTCCCTCATCGCCCACCAGTCTCGGGCGACGCGCCCCTGCAACAACAGCTTCGAATCGAGCATTCCCGCCTCACCCGGCGAACTGCCCAGTATAAGAACCGGAACTCCGGCGACTCCAACAGCCGCATCCTGGCATCTTCCGAAGATAAACGTGCGGCTCGCGCATTGGCGCGGGCGGAAGCTGTTCGCGCTGTGCGCACGAAAAGGAGCGGAGAAGATATGCCTTGGATTCGGGGTGTCGGCCGTTGCAACAGAGTGAGTGCCTGGCGCGAGAGCGAGATTTCGCTTTCGAGCATGAATGCATGAAGATCTTGATCGTCGAGGACGATCCCGTGTCAGCACTCCTACTGCGTCGGGTGCTGGAAGGGCGGGGGTTCGAAGTCGAGCGGGCCGAGAATGGCTCGCAGGCCATGGAAATGGTGCAGGAGCGGCACCATCGCGTGGTCATATCCGACTGGATGATGCCCGAGATGGACGGAGTCACCTTGTGCCGCCAATTCCGGCAGATGCAGGGCGCGTACGTGTACATGATCTTGCTGAGCGCCAAGAGCCAGCGGGACGATCGGCTCGCCGCTTTCGAGGCAGGCGTCGACGACTTCCTCACCAAACCCCTCGACCGCGAGGAGCTGTTTGCCCGGCTCAAGGTGGCACAGCGAATCCTTCGTACAGAAGAGAACCTCCACCTCCAAAAGCGGGAACTGGAGGCGGCAGGTGATCGGCTGCAGCAGGCCAACACCAACTTGATGCTGGCTTCCCGCCGATTCGAGGAGCTTTTCAACGGAATGCCTGCCGCCTGCTTCACCTTCGACGAGGCAGGACGGATCCACGAATGGAATCGGGAAGCCGAAACGCTGTTTGGGATCGCTCCGCATCGCACGCTGCTGCAGCCGGTGGTGAGCATCTTTGGCGCCCGAGGCAGCTTCTGGACGCCGGAAGTGATCGAGCAGGTCTTCAAGGGACGATCGCTGACGGACATGGAGTGGGTTTACGAAAGCGAGGACCGCGAGGCCCGGTGGCTTGTGTGCAACGTCTTTCCGCTCGTAGGCACCGGAGGCGAAATCCTGGGAGCTATCAGCGCGAACGTGGATATCACCGAGCGCAAGCTCGCCGAGCGTCGGGTCAAGGAGCAGATGGCGGAAATCGCCAGCCAGAAGGCCGCGCTCCAGGAGGCGAACGAACGTCTGGCCTTGCTCGCGCTCACCGACGGCCTTACTGGTCTTTGCAATCACCGGCGCTTCCAAGAGATCTTGGAGGAGCAGTTCCTGCGCCTGCGGGAGACCGAAGAGCCCCTTTCGGTAGTCATGTTGGACGTCGACCACTTCAAGGCCTACAACGACACCTATGGGCACACCGAGGGTGACAACGTACTCAAGACCGTGGCCCAGGCCCTGACCGAATCGTGCCTGGAGCAGGAGATCGTCGCCCGGTATGGGGGCGAGGAGTTCTCGATCGTGCTGGCCAACACGGGTCTGTCAGGCGCGGTGCAGGCGGCCGAGCGCTTCCGCGAGGCAATCGCGCATCAGGACTGGCCCCTGCGCAAGGTGACGGTGAGCGTGGGCGTGGCCACGAGCGATCCTTCGGTGACCCGGCCCAAGCAGCTCATCGAGCGGGCGGACGAAGCTCTCTATGCGTCGAAGCAGGCTGGACGTAACCGGGTGACGAGCTACGAGTCGATGTGGCCGGGCGCCGCGGCGGCTTGATCCCGGCGCCAAGCCCGGCGAAGAGCGGCGACAGCGATCACGAGGCTGAAAGCTGCCCAGAGGGTCGCCCAGACGACCGCTGGGATGCCCGTAGAGCCGGCCAGTAGAGCGGCGTCGGAATGCACCCCCGGCATCGCACTCACCTTGAGCAGGGCAAACAGCGAAAGAAGCGCTGTCAGGCACTGCAAGAGGCCCAGAAACTGGACGACGAAAAGCAACGAGCGACCACGAAGGCGCAAGCCGGCGTAGAGCAATAGGCCCGCCCAGGCAATGATTGAAGCGACGCCGACGACGTCGCCGCGAACCCAGATCAGCAGCGCGGCGAACAGCGCCGCACCAACGCCTTGAAGCGCGAGCCTCGCCGAGCGCTCCGAGGCCCCGCTGAGAATGAGCAAGCTCCCCAAGAACGTGGCCCCGACATATCCAGCCGATGCGATGAGCAAGGTGTTGCCTCCCGCTATGGGCGTCACGCCGCTGCCGTCGGCAAAGACCCGGATATGCGCCACGTGCCCGCCCGTGCCAACCGCCGCCAAGGCATGGAACAGCTCGTGCAGGTGGGTGTTGAGATACTGAAGCGGAACGGCCAAGAGTGAGAGCCCCGGAATCAACCACATGGCGACAGCCGCCAGCGAAGCCCCCAGCAGAGTGCCCCTGGGGCTCTCACGCCGGCTGGGCTTCACGCAGATCCCTCCGACGTTGCCAGGCGCGGTACGTGTAGACGATCACCATGCCGGCAAATACGCCGCAAGCCCATCCGAGGATGACCTGGCTGGGGAAATGGACCCCCACATAGATCCGGGACAAGCCTGTCAGCAGCGCCGCCAAGATCCACGGGAGCCCCCAGCGCCAGCCTAACGCGGCCGTAAAGGCAAACGCAACCGCCGCCATGTTCGCGCTGTGAGCCGATGCGGTTCCCATGCTCTCCGATTCGAGCCCGCCTCGGACCAGCACCCATTCGAGCGCTTGGAAAGGACGCTCGACCGGAAGGTTCCGCTTGAGCGCGTCGGTGATCTCGTTGGCGAGGGGGAAGGCCAGAAGCGCCTGGACCGCGCCGACGCGAGCCTTGCCGCCGCGCAGAATCATGCCGAGCACCAGGAG
>DATLGQ010000060.1:0-10559 GCA_035540435.1 Fimbriimonadaceae bacterium | reverse complement strand
GCCGCCTCCTTACTGGCTGCCCGCTCGAAGACCGAGCGGGCAGCCAGTAAGGAGGCGGCATTCCAGCACATTCGCAAGGTGTTCGGAGACCATGCGATCGAGGTTGGCTCAGAGCTTCGTGAACCGCGAAGAAAGATCGTGCTCAGGGCTTGGAGGGATGCAACTGGATGGAAGTGACCCTCGCCGTGTGGAGGGAAGCAGGCGAATGGTGGAGCGGCGAGCCATACCGCGAGGTGAGGCAGTATCTCGATCCGAGGGGCGTTCGTCGCGAGAAGGAGCTGTTGTTGCCGAGCTTGGGGAGGCGTAGCACCGACTCTCCCAAGCCCTACGTGGAAAGCCATCACGAGGAATGGGACCTACGGGTGCGCAAGCAACGGGACGAGAAGGTTGCCAAGGCTTGTGGCATCGTGTACGAGTCCTACAAATCGACCAACCGCAGCGAAAAGAAGAGCGGCGAGAAGCTGCCCCAGTGGATGCAGCTCGACCAGGAAGAGACAGGCATCGCCCCAATACGCCTGTCACCCGCGTCACCGACGCTTCTACATGTTCTGAGTGGATATTCCTTTGGCCGCGGGACGATGCTCGCCGAGGAGATCCCGTTGCTGGCGGCTGCTTTGGGCGCGCCCGCGGTGGCACTTGCCGATCCCTTCTCGCTGGTCGGCTGCGTCGAGTTCGCCCATACCTGCCGGAAGCAGGGAATCAAGCCGTTGATTGGCTCGTCGTTCGAGATGCCTGAAGGCGGTCAGATCGTGCTGATCGCGCGCAGCAAAGCGGGCTACCGCAATCTCAGCCGCCTGATCACCGAATGCCACCTGGATGAGCCCAGGCTCTATCCGCTGTGCAGTTGGGAGCGGCTCGAGCGGCATACGTCCGACTTGCTCTGTTTGACTGGTGGAGATGGCGGCCCCATCAACCGCCGTCTGACGCACCGTCAAGATGACATAGCCGAACAGATGCTCCGACGTCTGATCGCGATCTATGGGCGTTCGAATGTGTTCGTCCAGATCGAACGCAGCTATCTGCCATGGGAGATCTCGGTCAACAATCGCCTGTTGCAGCTCGCCGAGCACTTGCAGGTGGTGGCGGTGGCGGGAGGAGCGATTACCCACGCTCGGCGGGAGCACTTCCCGGTGCAGGACGTTCTGGTGTGCGCAGAACGACTTTGCACCGTAGACGAGATCCTTGGCCGCAAACCGGAGCGGCATCCCGATCAGCCCCAAGTCGAGCGCTACCCCGAGCGAGCGCTCAATGCTGAGAGGTTTATGCGGTCTCCGGATGAGATGGCCGCCCTCTTCGCCGACCGGCCTGATCTGTTGGCGAATACACATCTGGTGACTGAGAAATGTGACGACGAGGTCCTGCCGGCGAGAACGAAGCTGCCGGAGATCTATCCAGACTCCAATCACGCTCTACGCGAGTTGACCTATGCAGGGGCCTTCGAGCGGCATGGGCGAATGTCGCCCAAGCTGCGCAAGCGCATCGATCACGAACTGGATCGGATCGTCAAGCTCAACTTCGCCGGGCATTTCCTGGTCATTCACGATGCTTGCCGGTGGGCGCGAGACCAGCGCATCCTCTTCAGTGGGCGTGGATCGGTGGTGGACTCCGCGGTCGCCTATTGCCTAGGCCTTTCGAGAATCGACGCCTATCGTCATAACCTGCACTTCGACCGCTTCCTGCCCATCGACGGGAGCAAACGTCCGGATATCGACATCGATTTCGAAGCGAATCGCCGAGACGACCTGAGGATGTACCTCACCCACAAGTACGGGCGGGAGCATGTGGCGACGGTGTCGGCGATCGGCGCGTACTGTACCCGGGGAATCATCCGGGAGGTGGGTAAGGCCCTTGGCTTGAGCAAGGAGGCGATCGACTTTCTCGCCAAGAGGATCCATGGTGGAGTCTCTCCGGATCAGCTCGAGGCCGCTCTCGACAAGCGACCCGAGTTGCGCAACAGCAACGTGCCGCGGGAGCGATTCAAGTGGGTATTCGAACTCGCGGGACGCCTCATGGATATTCCTCGCAACATCCGAGCGCACTCCTCAGGAGTTGTCATCTCCGACGCCCCCCTCTCTGAAACGGTGCCGGTTATGTGGTCGGCCTCGCCAGAGAACAACGGCGGCTTATGGAACCACGCAAGCACCGAGACGCAGGATCACCTGAGGATCATCCAGTGGGACAAGCGCAGCGCCAAGCACTTCTTTGACAAGTTCGACATTCTCTGCCTGCGTGGTCAGGACGTGCTCTCCGGGACTGAGGCGCGCATCCGGCTGAGCGATCCAGCCTTTCGGGTAGAGCATTTGCCTCTGGACGATGAAGATACGTACCGGGCGATGCGTTCGGGAGAGTTGATCGGGATACCCCAGTCGGCATCCCCTGCCATGCGCCAGGCGCATATCCGCCTTCGCACGAGCAATCTTCACGACGCGAGTCTGGTTCAAGCGGGCATCCGCCCGGGGGTCGGTGGCGCGGTGAAGATCAACGAGCTGATCGCGCGTCGTCGCGGCCTGCAGCCCTACAGCTTCGAGCATCCCTGGTTGGAGGAGATCCTGGGGCTGACCTACGGCGTGATCGTCTTTCAGGAGCAGGTCGATCAGCTTCTGCAGAAGTTCTGCGGGTATTCATCCGGGGACGCAGAGGACATCCGGGAGGCGATCCACAAGCGGCGCAGGGAGGGCTACGCCAAGACGATCGAGGACCAGATTCTACAAGCCATCACCGCACAGGGTCATTCCCTTCGATTGGCGAAGATCGTTTACGACTATGTCTCCGGCTTTCAGGGGTATGGATTTGCCCAGGGGCACGCGCTCGCCTTCGCCGAGATCTCGATTCGCTCGATCTACTGCCAGCAGAACTTTCCCGCGCCTTACTTTGCCGCGCTGCTCGACGCACAGCCCGCCGGCTACTACGGCCCTTGTACGCTCGTCAACGAGGCGCGGGTTCGGGGTTGCGCTGTCCTGCCACCCTGCGTGCTCGGCAGCGATGACAAGTGCAGCGTGGAGGATGTGAAGTCTGAAATGGACCCGAAGATCGTTCTCCCGAGCGCCGGCATCCGGATCGGGCTCAGGCAGATCTCGGGGATCAGCAGCGAGCTCAGGAGCAGGATCGTCCAATGGAGGGCATTTCTTTCAGGTGCGCCTACCCTTTACTCCTTCGTGGTCGATACTCGTCCTGAGCGGGACGAATTGGAGCGCCTCATCCTCTGCGGAGCGATGGATCGAATCTGCCCCAATCGGCGGGCGATGCTGTGGGCAGTTTCCAAGGCGCTCGAGTACGAGCATGCATCGAGACCGTCGCAGCATTCGAATCGAGTGCTTCCACACCTGGTCATCCCGGAGCCCGACCTGAATCTGGAGATCGAGGACTTCGCCGAGCAGGAGAAGGCGGTGTACGAGCGGTCCCTGTTAGGGCTGGATGTGAGGCGTCATCTGATGGAGTTCGAGCGAAAACGCGTCTCAAGCCGAGGGGGCATCGCGGGGAACGAGGCGAAGAATCTGCGGCATGGAGAAAGAGCGATTGTTGTGGGCAATCCGATTCGCCTGCGCTTTCCGCCAACCAAGAGCGGCAAGCGGGTGGTGTTCTTCGATCTGGAGGATGAGACGGGTCTACTCAATGTGACCTGCTTCGACGACGTGTACCAGAAAGATGGTCACGCGATCATTTGTTCAGCCTACGTGACCGTCGTGGGCGAAGCGCAGGATCGCGATGGGCATACCGCCTTCCTGGCACATCGCATCTTTCCCTATCGGCCCGTCCTCGGAGCAGCCATCGATCGCCACACTCCTCTCCCGATCACCACTGGCGACTTCCTGGCCAAGTAAGCAGCCTGGTGGAGCGACGAATGACGAGTTACGAGCGAGTTGCCGCCCCCACCGTCGCCAGCGTTGCGCGTTCCTCGTACTTGAGTCGCTGGTCTGCATCCAGCGTGCGCCAAGTCAGGAACTGCTTGCGAAGGCTCGCCAGGAACCGCCTGTTCACGGTGATCCAGTTCGAATGTTCGCCTGAAATCCGCTTCAGCCGAAGATCGAGTCGATAAATGCCTTCGGCTGCCGTGGGGCTCGCCTCCAGCTCCATATCTTGAGCGACGCCAAGGTCGTATGGAGCAAGCCACGCCCGCGTACGCACCACATGTCGGTCACTTCGATGGGCCACTTCGGTCCCCGAGGTCACGAAGTCGCCAATCGTGTACTCCTCGTACGCCGCATACCACTCGCTCAGGAATTGCAGCAGGGGCCCGGCCTCAGCCGCCGAGACACTGAACGGAAGCTGGATCGTCCACTCGTCGCCCTCCGGCTCTTCGCCCATCTCGTCTTCATTGCGGGCCGGGGCGGCGATGCGGGCGGCGACTCGAGCCGGGTAGATGGTGCTCAGCAGCACGACGCCCATGACGAGGCCCGCGGCCATCACTGCGGAAGTGGAACTGAAGTTGAGGTAGAGGCCGGGGAACGAGTCGGTCACGACTACGATCTTCGCCACCGTCTGCGCCGCGATGTAGCCGAATACTGCCCCGAGCACTCCGTATACGAGCGATTCGGCGAAGAACAGCATCGCGATGTGATTCGGCGCCAGCCCCACGGCGCTGAAGATCGAGATCTCGCGACGGCGCTCAAAGACGCTTGCGATCATCGTGTTCAGGATGAAGATCGAAGCGATGGCCATTTGGACCAGGATGAGCCCCATGCCGCTGCCGCGCTGCGCCTGCAGCACGCTGAACTGGCGCACCTCGACACCCCCATCGGGCCCCGGCACCGACGCATAAAGGTTGAGCCGGAGCCTCGGCATCAGCGCGTCCAGCGCCGCGCGGGTTTGGGCGGGCTGCTCGAAGGAGGCGGCGACGCTGCGGATGTCGGCGCCCAAGTTGAGCGACGTCTCGAGCGGGACGAAGAACACCTGGGCGGGATCCAGTCGAATGAACGTGCGGAAGGCCTCGGTCGTGGAACTGGTTTCCTGCTGGAGGCGGTTCGAGAGGTTGAAGTCGGCCGGCAGGACCTGATCCGCATCCAGGTCGACCACCTGTCTCAGAATTCCGGCGTCGAGGATACCGATCACCAGGTACTGCTGCCCAGCGAAGGTCACGGTTGCCTTGCCCACGTCGGAATGGCTCACATTGAGAGCGTCGGCGAGCGGCTGGGGCAGGATCATGACGCGCCGGTCTCCGGGGGCGAACCATCTGCCGCCGGGAGCGAGAGCCTCCTGCAGTCGTAGCACCTGACTTTCTTCAGGTTCCATCCCGATCAAGGCTCGGGCCTCGCTGATCCGATCCGCGTTTCGCAGGGCCAGCACGCCATGCTCGCCAATATCGGCCCCGTAGTACCACGCCCGCCTGACCACCCGCGCCTTGTCGCGGAACTCGTTTGCCAGCTGCACGTAGGTGCTGTTCTCCATCGGCTCCAGTCCAGGATTTCGGATGAGCACACCACTGTAGCGGGCCTTTGTATCGCTTGCCTGCTCATTGAGCCTCACCTCCGGCACGATCGAGGTGAAGCTCAGAACGATGAAGGTCATGACCACGAGCGTCAGGGTGGTCAGCATCGTTCTGGCTTTGCGGCGACGCATGTTGCTGACCCCAAGGTTGAACGCCGCCATCGCAACGCTGACTCTTCGGATGTCGACCTCGTGAACCCCGGACTCTGACTGCTTGACCGCCTTGAGCGCCGATTCGAATTTGCCCGTGATAAAGGCGATCACGATCAGGCTCAGCGTCCCCATGACGAACGCGACGAAGATCATCGAAGGGTTTGAAACGATCTCGAATGCCGGGTGAATGCTGCGGATGATCACGAAGGCCACGACGAAGATCCCCATGGCGAAGCCGAGCTGCTTCGTCAGGGCTCGGTGCCCCCAGATCAGTCGCTCGAGAAAGGCGCTGAAGGGAATCAGCAGGAACAGGTAGAAGAGCACGCCGTTCACGACGTCGTTCGCTGTCTTCTGGATGATGGGATGGGCTCGCAAGGCATAGCCCCATGCTGCGCGTGCACGCCGGTCCACCTCCGGCCAGTTCTGGGCGGCCAGCGCTTCCTCTGCCCCTTGAAGCTCGGAGTGTGCACGGCGCTGGAGGCTGTCGATGCCTTCACTGATGATCCGGTGCTCGGCGAACTTACGAAGTCGCTCGTCGTTGATGAAGAGGATATCCCGGGACGACTGGAGCGACGGGAACAAGAACCGCCCGAACTGGATGGCGTCGTCCCTGGCAACCTGCTCGATACTGGCGTCGCCTGGCGCGAGGTAGCCGTGGCCGGAGGGATAGTCGCGGGTGCCGTTGACCAGGATCAGCCGTATCTCACCCAGCCCGCTCCCGAGCAGCAGCTTGAATCGCTGCCCCGCGCTGAGGAAGATGGCGGCGGTGTCCTCCACTTCGGCGCTCGAGCGCTGGTACGTCAGCGGAACGAAGAAGCCGAAGTTCGTCGGTGGCGCATCCGTTTGCGCATCGAGCACCATGCCTCCCATGAAGGTGCGGAGATCCTGGGGGTCGACCAGCTCGTAAAAGTCGATCGAGACGCACGGGAACACCACGATGGGGGTGGACTTGTACGAGCTTCTCAGCTCGAAGATTGTGTCGTACTCGTTGCCCCCCATCGCTCCGTAGGTAGGTGCGTGGGTGATCCGCCCGGTCTCTTCGTCGATACGAAAGGCGGCGATCTGGATGTCCCGCGCGTTGCGGAACCAATACGAGCTCACAGGAGCGGCGCCGATGAGACGGTAGCGGGCCTGCTCGTCGGCGGAGACGATCATCGTGCCGCGAACGCCCATCAGCGACTTGAGCGGATTCTCGAGGATGACAAGCGCGTTCGGCACCTTCACGTTGGGCACAAAACCCTTCTGGGGGTCGTAGATCGCGACCTGCCCTTCGATCGTGGCAAACCCGCCGACGAGCGACATCGGACGCGGGCGTACGACGTCGAGCGGGACCGTATGATCCCCCACCGCCCGGCGGTCGCTCGTGTCGTTGAGCAGGTGGTGGGTCATGACGAAGGCCGACTTGAGCTGCTCGACCACGTTCGCCAGGTTTACGTGTTCGAGCGTATCATTCGGGGTGTCCACCCGCTCGCGCGCCGTTTCGATCGTGGCGAAGGTGTAGGCGTTCAGCCGAGCCTGCACGAAGGGCTCGCAGTCGAAGCCGAATCGAGCCGGGATGTTGTTCTTCCAGGTGCGATTGTCGGAGTGATTGACCGCATCGGTGAGCACCAGACGTGGGCTCAGGGCGCCGAGAACCGGCGCCAGCCGATCGGCGTGCCGCCGAAGGTGTCGCGCGAAGTTGCGCATCCGATCCTGGGACTCATCCCGGTATTCGTAGAACCACCCGCGGCCGAAGAGCCCGAGAGCCCGGCTTCCGCTGTTGAGATCGAGCGTAACGGTGGCGAGCTGGGAATCATCCCGCTCCTCGCGCAGCCGCCGCGCCACATACTCGCGAGCTCCCTGCAGGGCAAGGAAGTGGGCGCCAGACGCGACGAACCTGATGGGCCGGCGCGGGCGGTTCGCGGCGTAGTTCTCGGCAAGCTCGAGCAAGGCCGCCAGGCTTCCGGCCGCCTCCGCTCCGGGTGAGAGCGCTGGCACCACGCTCATCGAGTCTGCGTAGCCGAACAGCAGCACCCGTTCCCTCGCGGCCGACGAATCGGAGCCCGGGAGATCCGCCATGACATTGGCGGACTCGAGTTTCACCCACCGCTGGAGGCAGCTTAGTCGCCACTTTCGACCTTCGAAGGCGGCGGCCAGTGGTTCAGCGGCGTCCTTCAGCGGCAGGTAGAAGCGTGGGATGTCCAGGGGCACCGCCGAGAACTTCTGCTCCGCCTCCACCCGGGGGATGTCGCTGCCGATGAAAACGATCGCCCGCGCACCGAGCTTGGCGGCCTGCCTCCAGTTGGACATACTGCCGAACTCGAGCAGGACGATGGACCCCATGATCGGCTTGCCTGAAAGCTCCTCGAGAGTGCCTTGGCCCCCATAGACGAGGGGGCCTTCGATCTGGCACGTGGAGGTGCGTACGAGGTTCGGCCAAAGCGGATAGATCGTGACGCGCCGACCTTGCGGGCTCAGCAGCACGCCCTTGGCTTCCGGATCCGGGACCGTGACATCGAACGTCTCGCGCCGCACGTTCCGGAGGCCAAGTCTGCGAAACTCCCGCTCTGCGTAGTGCAACGCTGCCGCTTCACCTGGCGACCCGGCGATGCGCGAGCCGAACCCCGCGATCGTGGAGTAATGGCCTTGGAGCCGCTCGACCGAGATTCGCTGGACCAGATCGCGATAGCGTTCGGCGATGGCCTCGGCAGAAGGCGCCTGACCTCTACCTGCCAATGCAATCCCGAGTAGCAGGATGCATGCGGCCGCTCGGAGCATGAATCGGATTATGCGACTACTGGATGTCCCAGAGGTAGGCGCTGGGGTCGGTGATGCGGCCTTGCCACCCCGGACGCACTTCGCAGCCTGCGCTCAGCTCCGGCGGTGCGATGCTCTTCACATTCCCTCCGATGCGCACCGTGTTCATCCTGCCTTCGTGCCAGGGCCAGGCTCCTCCGTACACCATTCCAGAGTTCGGGTTGTGGACCTTCCAGCCCTCGCGGTGCTGGTCCGGCAGGTAAATGCTCGTTCCACGCCCGCCACCAAAGCTATCGATGGCGATCCCGTTCACGCGTGCGTACCGACATGGCGGCGCGACTAACCAGTTGCCTCCGCCATAGGGCGTCCCATCGGGACGCCGATCCCACACCGTATCCACGAAGAGGATGGTTTCGGATGTGGCGATCTGGCTGATGCTCCTGGGCGACACCTGCCAGGGGCCCAACTGGTATCGCATCACCGGCGCCAGGTAGAGGTAGTTGTAGCCGATGTTGCTGCGCATGGATGCGGAGAAGTACCGCGAGTCGGTGTCGCCCGGAACGAGGTCCTGATCGAAGGTCGATTCGGGCTTCGGGCGTGCGCCGTAGTCGGACGGGCAGCGGAAGAGCTGGAACGAGCGCATGTAGGGCAGGATGAGCTGGGCCCAAGTGCGGTCGTTGCCAGAGTTGCCGATCCCGCCGGGCAGGTGGTTCATCGGCATCAGTCGATCGTCGTAGTCGCTGGTGTAAAGGAGCGTCGCCATATGCGCCTGCTTCATGTTGCTGGCGCAGGTGGTTCGTTGGGCGGCGGCTCGGGCGGTGGCGAAGACAGGAAGGAGCAGACTCGCCAAGACGGTGATGATGGCAAGTACGACGAGAAGCTCTATGAGGGTGTAGGCTCTTCTTAGCAACTTTCAGCAGCCTTGCATCATTATAACGCCATTTCCGGCAGTTGGGGAAAAGACTTCCAGCTTCCCGCAGCGTTCGAAGCCCTGATCCTCATACCACGTGCTCAGCGTCGGCTGGCACTGCAGGGTTAGCGGCAGTTTTCGTGCCCAAGCCGTCGCCAGGCAGGCAGAGACGACTTCCCGACCGATCCCCTGACCCCGCAGCGGCTCCGCGACACACAGGTTGTAGAGCCCGAGCATGGCCGGGGAAGAGCTCAGCATCGCAGCCGCCACGGAGTTGGAACCTCTTCCAAGGCCCAGGAGTTCGAGGTCTTCGGATCGGGCGATGGCGTTCGCAATGCTGCGCCGAAGGTGTGAACCCTGGCAGGCGAAGAAGCAGTCCATCATGAATCTCGCAACGCTCTGGCGACGCTCGACTGCGACCGTTGCCACCTCAAGGTATCGATCTGGGGGCGCTTGAACGGGCGCAACCAGGATTTCGAGCTCGTAAGCTTTCGCGAACCCTTGCGCGATGAGCGCCTCGCGTGGATCCACCGAGCCAACAGAGGTGACGTACACGTTCACCTGGCACCCCCTACAATGCCTGGACAACGCGCGGAATACGTCCACCTCAGGTTCCAGTACGATCGCAAAGTTGCAGACCGGGTGAGGGATCTGGCCCCGACAGAGGATGAATCCTTCGCTTCGCTCGATGCGCACGCCCGCGATGCCTTCAGCCAAGTGCAGATAAGTGGTCCAGATGTTCTGGACCGCTTCGGACGCGACACCAGCGGTCACAGCACGATGCTCCAAAACGCGCCGACCGTGGGGCCGGCCCGGAGAACGCTCGCCCCAACGGCGAACCCGCGACCAACCTCCTTTCCTAGGAAGAGCTGCGGGCCACGCGGGCTCAGCAGGAAGGCGACGAACAGACCCCCTGGCGGGCGCTCCCGCCAGATATCCAAGCCGCCGGCGACCTGGAGCCCGTGGGACAAGTTCACGTCGATTCCGAGCCGCAGCGTCGGGGCCTGCAGCCTCGCGGGTGCTCTGTAGTCTCGGCCGTGCATGGAGGCACCGAAGAAGGTGGCCACCTCCCGGAGAAGCTTCCGCTGAATGAAGAATCCGCCGTAGTGGCCGGTATCCAGCCACAGAACATGAGGATTCGGAAGCGCTTCGATCAGCCGCTCCGTGGCAGCCGGGGGAATGACGGTGTCGTAGCGGGCTCCGACTACGAAGACGTCGCCTCGCGTCCGCTGAGGCAGATAGGTGAGAGGCTCGACGTGCCGAAGCTGCCCACGAAGCGACGACTCGGTGTGGCCTTTGGCGCGCAACACTTCTCGCTCGCCGACGACTCGGCTGC
>DATLGQ010000059.1:0-4404 GCA_035540435.1 Fimbriimonadaceae bacterium | reverse complement strand
TGGCCCTCGATGGCCTTTCCAATCGGATTTGAAGATGGGGCCCCGCTCGGTGGTCAAGTCATCGCTCCCGCCATGCGCGAGGACGTGTGCTACCGCGTTGCAGTCGACTTCCAGCGAGCGACGGATTGGCACCGGCGAGTTCCTTCGGGCTCTGCCTGAGCCGACGCTTCGGCACGGGCGGCCCCGGAAGTGCCATAATTCACCTTTGCGCCTGCACCTTGCGCGCGAGGATTTCAACCTTGTCCAAACCTGTATCCATCAAACCCGAAGAAGCTTTCGCCCGCTCCTATGCCGATCGGCTGATCCTGGAGAAGCTGACCGAAATGGAGGAGGCCATCAAGCTGGGCGAGCTCGCCGACAAGCTCTCGAACCAGGGCCTCGGGCTGGCGGCAGTACGCTCGCTGCTCGCTTCCAATCCTGAGCGGTTCGCCTACCACGAGCGCCGCTGGATTCCGGCCTCTCGCTTGGAGGCCACCGGCCGCTCCCTGGACGAAACGGTCAGGGTGATCGTGGACCGGTTTGGAGGCCCCATGCCGGTGACCCTGCTGGAGCAGGAGGTTGGACGAGTGCGTGGGCTATCGGTCGAGCAAGTGCGGGAGCTCCTGTCACGCATGGCTGCAACGACATCGAGCCACCTCGTTTTCTCCAACCGCGGCACCGTCGCGCTCCGATCCTGGGGGTTCGAAGCGAGCGACGATTCCTATGCTCGCGCCCTGGCGCTTAACGGCGTTACCCTCGAACAGGTCGAGGAAGCCCGGTCCAGGCTGGGCAAGATCAGCTTCCGCTCGCCTCAAGCCGTCGCCGAAGCCATCAAGAAGCTCGCTCCCATTTCGGTCAAGGTGCTGGGCGGCCTCGCTTGGTCCGAACTCAACCCCGAGGACCCGCGCGGGACCCTCATGTTCGACGATCGTAAGTTCCTGAGCGAGGTGCTCTCCGTGGAGGGCTACGTCCTCGCTGCCGACGGCACGATCTACCCGGAAGCCGAGACGAAGAAGTGGATCAGCGCCGCAGTCAAGCTGGCCGATCGCATCGCGCCCACCGTCGACGTGGAGGACGCCGCGCCCATCGAAGTTAAGGCCGAGGACGTCGGCGCCATGGCTCAGAAGGTAGCCGAGAGTGACGCGACCGTCACCGCGACTCGACTACTCGAAGAGTTCTACGAGATCACCCCGGGCAACAAGACGTTCCCAGACGACATGGCCAACGTGATGGCCGCGCTGCAGGGCGAGAGCACCGTCTGGTGGGTTGGAGGAGACCGCTTCCGCAAGCCCGATTCGGCGCCCGACTTCATCTACAGCGTCCCCGAGCCATTCCACTTCGTGGCGACCGACGTGCGCGACGAAGAGGGTGAGCTGGTGGACGTGGAGTTGACGGACGAGGGCCTTAGCAGCTCGCTCCGCAAGCTTCTGTCACACCCGTTGGCTACCGACGTGCTGGACGAGGACATCGCTCCCGCGCCGAAAACCATGCCCGAAGAGCTTCGGCTCGTGCTCAAGTCGATCCACCGGGAGTTGGGCACGTTCCCCATGTGCCAGATCCCAACCGCGTGGCTAGCTCCGGAGCCAAGCGTGCAGGAGCTCATCTTCATCGATCCCAATGGGCGGGAGCTGCAGGTCTGGGCCAACCATGACGCCCGCCTGCTCTACAACCTCATCGACTGGTGGTACGAGCAGCCGGTCGAAAGTGGCGCCGTGTTCACCCTGACCAAGACCGCCCGCCCGAATGTCTTTGAGTTTGCCTGGCTCGACCAGACCGACCCCGTGGTCTACATCTCCAATCAGCGAATGGAAGAGCTTCGCGAAATCCAGTCTCGCGCCGAAGGGCGCAGCACCTTGGATCTGCTGGTCGAGGTCATGGGCCATTGGCCGAAGGGCGCCGACTTCCTGACGGTCTTGGCCGAGGTCAACGTGGTGCGCCGCAGCCCGCGCCGTCTGATCGCGTCGCTGCTGTCCAGCTACCAGTGCTTCTACCAACGCTCTGGCTCGCCGGTGTGGCACTTCGACGCCAAGAAGCTCGACCAGGGCTTCGACAAGACGAAGAAGAAGTTCATCAAGAAATAGAGCCGCCTGCAGCCCTCAAGGGCGGAAACGGACCGCTCGTCAACCGGCTACCGGCTGTGCGGCGGAACATGAAGCCCGCGGGCCGGGTCAGCATCCGTGAGGCCGCATCCGCGGCCCGTGGGAATGACCATGCAGCCGACTCTATACGCCACCTTCGACGCTCTCGGCCCGGCTCAGGCCGCCCTCGCCACCCTCTTGAGAAGAGGTGTCCAACCCGAGGACGTCAGCTTGATCTGTCGACGACCCACCAACGGGAGCCGAGAGCCCCAGTTGCTCGACGACCTCGAGGGCATCGACACGGCCCCTGAGGGTGAATCCGGGTTCCGGCCCCCCATCGAGAGCGAAGGGTCTTACGTCTACGAGGGTCGGCGAGGCGGCGGTATCGCCACCAGCACCCGCGACGACTCCGTTTCAGGTGTCGAGGAGATGGACGAAGGTCAGGAGGCCGCCGAGGACATGATCTACCCGTCTTCGGGCACCTCGTTCTCCAGTCAGGAGGGGCATGACGTCGGAATGGCGGCAACGACCGGCTTCTTCCAGACCACTCGGCCCTCGGAGGGGACAATCGGCACGCCACTCCCCTCTGATAAAGACCTAGACGCCCTGGAGGAGGAGCTGAGCCCGATGCTCGTGCCGGGGATCGGCATTGTGATCGGTTCTGGGGCGTTGGCTACGTTCGCCGAGACCGAGCGAGGGGACATCGCGCAGCATCTGGTGGAGCAAGGGGTGCCCGAGGAGAATGCGCAGGATTATGCCCGTGAGTACCGGTCCGGAAAGGCCCTGCTCGCAGTAGCCGTTCCGATCGGAGGCGGTGAGGCGACCACGGTGGAAGAGACGCTGAACCAGTACAACCCGAACGCCGTCGTGAGCTATCCGGCTGCCTAGACGGACGCCTTGGCCGGAACCGTACGGTTGAGCAGCAGCCAGTACATGCCAAGCTGCAAGACCATCTCGGAGAACTCCGCGGGGTCTGCGGGCTTTCGGATATAGCTGTTCGCGCCGAGCGTGTAGCTCTCCTCGATCTGGCTCTCGTCGTCGTTGGCGGTAAGCACGACGACCGGCAGGTGTCTGGTGCGCTGATCAGACCTGATCCGTCGCAGAACCTCCAAACCGCTTAGCTTGGGCAGCTTGAGGTCCAGAATCACCACTGCCGGCATGACCGCCATGTCGCGGCCGGCATAGGTCCCCTCCGCGAACAGATAGTCGAGCGCCTCCTGGCCGTCGTAGGCCACGACGACCTCGTTCATGATGTTGTTCTTCCGCAAGGCGCGGAGGGTCAACCTTTCGTCGTCGATGTTGTCCTCGATGAGGAGAACGAGCTTGTTAGACATGAGCGCGAGAAACGGTCCGGCCGGCACATGCCGGCAGGTTCATTATACATTCGTATCGGCAGGTCACCGGGTCTTGTTTCGAACCTGCCGGAGCTTATGCTAAGGTGAGCGAATGGCCATAGCTGAGTCGCACCTGGATCACACCAAGCCCGTAGAGGAGCTGGGACTGACCGGCGTCATGCCACGCCCGATCACCGTCACCATGATGGGGGCTGGCAGCGGCTTCACGAACGCCATCCTGCGAGACGTGGTCATGATCCCTGGCAACGCAGGTGGCGAACTCCGGCTGGTCGATGTGGATGCCAAGCGACTCGATCTCGCAGAACAGCTCATGCGGGCGGTTTTGAGGGAGACCGGCCAGGAGCATCGCTGGAAGCTCGAAGCGACTACCGATCGGCGACAGGCTCTGCCCAGCACCGACTACATCGTCAACAGCATCGAGGTGAGCGGGCTCGAATGCGTGCGCTTCGACAACGACATCCCCCTCGAATATGGCGTGAGCCAGTGCATCGGAGACACCATCGGCCCCGGCGGGCTGTTCAAGGCGCTTCGCACCGTGCCCGTCTGGTTGGACATCCTCCGAGACGCGGAGGAGCTATGCCCGAACGCGGTCGTGCTCAACTACACGAACCCGATGAACATCATGTGCCTGGCCGCGTCGCGGGCTTCGCGGATGCAAGTTGTCGGATTGTGTCACTCCGTGCAGGGCACGTCCCGAATGCTCGCCCGCTATGCCGGAATTCCGTACGATCAGATGAAGTGGAGGTGCGCCGGCATCAACCACCTCGCGTGGTTCACAGAGCTTCGCGACCATGAGGGCCATGACCTCTATCCAGCCCTCATGGATCAGGCCCGCGACCGCTCCTCAGAGTTTGCCAAGGCTGAACCCGTCCGCAGCGACATGATGCTGCACTTCGGGGCCTTCATCACCGAGTCGAGCGGCCACCTCAGCGAATACCTTCCCTACTACCGAACCCGCAGGGAGCTGCTCGACAAGTACACAGACTCGGGCT
>DATLGQ010000058.1:0-8144 GCA_035540435.1 Fimbriimonadaceae bacterium | reverse complement strand
CCCATAATGAGAGGTGTCCGCCAAGGCTGGAGCATCCTCATGAAAAACCGCATTGTCCCCGGCATCGCCGCATTGAGCCTCCTCGTCACCGTGATCGCCTGCGGGGGCAGCGGCACCGGCCCTCGGCCGCTATCTCCCACGGGCCGAGTCGTCCAGAACATCCAAAGCAAGCCGCTTTCTCCTTTGCGAACAGCGGCGTCTTCATGAGCGGCTTCTTCCTGGGAGGCGGTACCGGTGGCGGCACCACCGGTGGAGGCGGCTACGGCTACCCCTTCATGGGCGCGTTCGTGCGCAGCATGGGCGGAGGATCGTCCGGCGCCACCACTGGCGAGGGAGGCACGACCGGAAGCACCAGCAGCGGGGGCGGCGGTGGCGGCTTCAGCGACTTCTACTACGACCAGTGGCTCGAACTATGGGTCGAGATAGAGTCGACGGACACCTCCTTCACCTGCCTCTTCTACCGCGATCAGGCTAAGACGCAGCCTGCCGGCCACTCAACCTCCACCTTCACCGACGACTGGCAGACGTATCCGCAGACCTATACGTCCTCCTACTCCTTCACCGCCGGCACGATAGCCGGGGCCCACGGTGAGTACCAGTGCGTCCAGCTCAGCGAGAGCGAGGGCAGCATGACCTACAACAACAGCTACCCGGACGGATCGAGCGACGAGGGCCAAAGCTCCTGGAGCGAACAGGGTGCGAACTGGAGCTCGCAGTGGAGTCGCCCCGGCGGTTGGTGGTACCAAGACGAGGGGAACTGGGCCGCCGATGGCAGCGGAACCTACGAAAACAGCGACTCAGACGGTTGGTCGGCCAGTTGGATCTACAACGCCGACTGGTCCGGCTCCGCCCTCCTCCAAGGACCAGACCCCAAGCTTCCCGCAACCATGACATGGACCTCCCAAGGCCGCTACCGGATCGTGTACGCGGACGGATCGGAAGAGCGGTGGACGTGGGAGGATTTCTGGGGAGATGGATCCGTGGGAACCACTGGTGGAACATCAGGAAGCACCAGTGGATGATGAAGCTGAGGCACTCTCGCCCTTTTGCTAAAGTTTGGGTGGCGCACTTGCACATAGGCCCTAAGGCCTGTTACACTATCCAATCTTGCGGAAAGTAGAGCAGCCGGGCACCTAACGGGCTCCCCGGCAGATATAGTTCCTTTGCTTTACCCCCAAACGGAGGTTCCAACACACATCATGACTCGAAGAGCGTTCACCCTTATTGAACTGCTCGTGGTGATCGCGATCATCGCGATCCTCGCTGCAATTCTTTTCCCCGTATTCGCGCAGGCCAAAGAGGCTGCCAAGAAGACTCAGACCCTGAGCAACGCCAAGCAGATCGGCACCGCGATGATCATGTACGCGGCCGACTTCGACGACCTGTTCCCGCTGGCCCAGCCGCCCGACAGCGCGACCGGCAACGTTCGTTGGAACGTCATCACCGACGTGCCCGCCGACTGGCGCCTCGCTCCTGGCACGGTGGTCAACGACTTCAACATGCAGTGGTCCAACTCGACCCAGCCATACATGAAGAACAGCGGCCTCTACGAGGGCGCAGGCCTGCCCAAGACCCGGCGCATCACCGCTGCCTACGCGACCGCCTATGGCGCGCCGAGAAAGCCCTGGGCGAGCGTGACGTTCACCATGAACGGCCTCATCAGCAGCTATAGCCAGTCGGGCGTCAATGCCGTCGCCAACCTTCCCCTCGTTTGGGCAGGCGCCGGTAAGGTCGCCCTGGAAGGCGTCAACATCGCCAACCCGGTCCTCAACTGCAACGGTACTGGCCCCTGCCAGTTCAACCCGTCGGCCGTGCCTCAAACGGGCGCCACCGCCGGTTCCGCCTGGTTCTGGACCACCAACACCAGCTACGCCAGCCCCGATCGCGCCAGCGCCTGGAACTACGGTCGTGGCCTCCACATCGTGCGCACCGACACCTCGGCCAAGTTCACGAAGGTGGGCGGCGTGACCGACGAGGTGACCTGGAACAATGGGCCTCCCAACAACACCCAGGATCCGTTCAACCGGTACCGGGCCGACGGTGCTCCGCTGAGCATCCTCAACTGCTCGCTCGCCGGCGCGACCGCGTCCTACGCCTGCTACTTCCGACCGGATGCCACCTTCTAGGATGAACATGAAGATCCTCGCTTGTCTGGCCATCCTCGGGACGTGTCTGGCCGTCGTCGGTTGCTCCGGCGACGAAGCGGGCCCGCCCCCGATCGAGAACGCGCAGAAGGGAGAAGGCGCCTCGCCCGACGGCGGCGCCCAGCAGGCGCCGGCCTCCGAGGCCGTGGACGCCAGCTAGTCCACCTTCCGCCAAGATCCGAAAGGGGAGCTTCGACATCTCGAAGCTCCCCTTCTTTCATTCTCAAACCATGAAGATTCACCTACTTGTCCTTGGCGCCATGACTCTTGCCCTCGCCGGCTGTGGCAACCCGGAGAATCCCGAGCCGCCGCCTCGAGTGTCACGGGAGGGCGGCTACCTGAGGGTCGTCAACCTGACCGACGCCGCCTTGCAGGTCAAGATCGGGCATCAGCTCAATCCCACGACTATCCATCCAGGCAATGGCACGGTCTTCGCCCGATTCCGCGCCGGCAAGCAGCCGGTGACCCTGGGGGTGGCTACATCCCCCACACGCTTCGACGTCGAATGCGTCGCTGACCGGTACCGGTCGGTCGTGCTCCACGGCTCCGCCTCCAAGCCGCAGCACGCGATGGTGGTACAGAAGCGAGCTCTGTCAGAAGCGGGACCCACGCTGGAGATTCATCGCGTCGCAGGCGCAACGGGGAGCGTGGAACTCGTCCAAGCGGGCGCCCGCACCCCGCTCGAAGGGGCAAGCCCCAGCCTCTCGGCTGGATCGGGTCGCATCGTGGTGCGACTGGCTTCGGGCAAGGAAGCAGTCCTTGAAGCCGATTTCGCCGCCGACGGAATCTACTCGCTCTTCATAGGCCCTGCCAGAGCAGCCCTGCTGCGTGACAACGAGACCATGCAGGCCGTAGGCGAGGCCGGCAGCCGGTAGACGCAGCGGTGTCCATAGCTTTTGGGACATGGACAAGAGGAAGAGGTTCTCTATGATGAAGATGCTCTCGTGTTCATGGGGAGAGCATCCAAGGGAAGTCGGCCCGATCAACGGAGCTCGGGCGCTCCTGTAGGAGTTCGTTTAAGTCGGAATGGGCGGCGGCCAGGGGTGAGAAGAGACCCGCGCCGCCCTTTTCGCTGCTCCCCATCCAGGCTCGAAAACGAGCGAACCCAGCAATCTTGCCATCATTCTCTCGCATCATTCGCTATATCCTAGATGGAACCGCCGCCGGCCTTATGCCTCGGCTCAAGGGAATGGAGAAGATGCACAACACTTATCGCATAGCCTGCGCGTTTGCGACTCTCGCCGCTGCAGGTCTGGTCTCGGCCCAGGGACGACTGATCGCGATCGACAGTTCGCGCGCCATCTATGACATCAACATGGCGACTGGGGCAAAGACCCTGATCGGTACCGCCAGCAGCAACGCCGGCACCGCCGCCGGTCTCGCGTACGACCGCATGACCGATACGCTCTACCTCACATCCAGCGGCAACGACTCGGTGTACACGCTCGATCTGGCCACCGGAAACGCCACCCTCATCGGCCCCTACAACCAGGGCACCTCGATCGTCATGCATGGCCTCGAATGGGATTCCAGCACCGGCACGCTCTATGCCATGTCCTCCCACAACGCCGGGCTCTACACCGTCGATACCACCACCGGCGCCGCGACCCTCGTGGGCACCACCGGCCTGACCTCGTTCTGCAACCTCGCGTTCGACTCGGCCAACAACGTCATGTACATGACGAACAGCGCCACCGACAGCTCGTACATCATCGATCGAGCCACGGCCAGCGTCACCCTGCTGGGGCCGCTCAACGGGCCCACGAACCCGCACGGCTTGGCCTACAACCACGACAACGGATTGGTCTACTTCGTGGACAGCGCCACCGATAACCTCTACACGCTCGACACCGTGACGGGCGCCGCCAATCTGATCGGCTCCACCGGTACCGGCAACCTCCTCGGCCTGGCCTATGTGAACCCGGTGCCCGAGCCCGCCACCCTGGCCGCCCTCGGCCTCGGCGTCGCCGCGCTCATCCGCCGCCGTCGCCGCTCGTAGGGTCCAGCCCGAACCGCGCACGACCGCCCTCCGCGAACCGCTCGCAGAGGGCGGTTTTCTTTGCACTTGCATTCTGAAAACAGCCGTGATATGCTGCACACATGTCTACTGCTCATGCACCCACCCGTCTTCAAGACCAAATGATCGCCACTACCCGGGCCGCCGCCGACGAAGCCTTCCGCTACGCCCGCGCCGTGCCCGCCGACAAGGTCGAGTGGAAGCCGCTGGATGCCGGCCGCTCCGTGCTCGACATCTGCCGGGAGCTGGCTCTCTGCCCCGGCTGGGCTGTCGACATCATCGACAGCAAGGAGCTGCCGGAGTGGAATGAGGGCTCCATGGCGGCCGTGCAGCGCCAGATGGACCAGATGACGACCCTCGCCGAGTGCGAGACCGAATGCAACCGACAGCTCGAAAGGCTGTTCGAGCTCTTCCGAAACATGCCGGACGAGCGCTTGGCCGAGAAGAAGTGGCTGCCCTACGACGGCGGTCGCGACTTCACGATGCCCGAGATGATGGGCTACCCGAAGTGGAACTTCACCTACCACCTCGGCCAAATCGCCTACATCCAGCTGCTGTACGGCGACAAAGAGATGCACTAGCCCGACCTTCGTGTCCGTAAAACTCGCACCGGTTGGTGCTTACCGGCAAAACCGGGAACCGCCAACCAACTTGCGAGGTCACTAGAACACCAGTCAAGAGCTCAGGTTCAAACGAGCCGGAGATTGGGAACGAAAGGAGATCATCTTGCGTGGCCCGTCTTGGACGCACCCGTCCAAGAGGGGCGTTTTTTCGCCGGTGCCTTCGGTAGCCGCGATCAATCCCGGAAGGGCTCGGGCACATTATCGCGAAGGGCAGCCTGAGAACCTGGCCGCGCGTGGTCCACTCGACCTGTAGGGCCGAGTCGGCCTATGGAGCGTGGACGGACTTAGCGCCCTCCCATATGGCGGAGCCACGGCTCAGGCAAGCCGGACAGCATCAGGTGCAGGCTGCCGGCCTCTCGCCACGGCCCGTTCACCCGCACCATATGGCGCGACGGAGAGCGGTATCCGCCAGCCTCGAAGGCCGGAAACACCGCAACCAGGAGCTTGCGTCGGGGGTTATGGAGCACCCACATCCGTCCGCTCGAGGATTGCTTCAGCGTCCACCGCCCTTCCTTCCGCAGGAATGCAGCCAGCCGCGGGACGGATTCGTGAGCCGGGCCCGCTGCCTCGTACAGCCAAGATCGTCCGGTGCCAACTTGGCTCGGACTTCCTCCGAAACGGGTGGCCAGCTTACACGCCAAGGCCAACTTCCATGAGCTTTCGGAGGGATAGAAGTTGACGAAGCGGTATTCGGCCGGCAGGTCGAGAGGGCAGCGCCTGGATTCCGGCCAGGCGCTCCAGGCGATGGCCAAGAAAAGGGCCACGCCCGCCGCTGCTGCGACTTTTCGCGACACGTTCATCGACCGTCTCGGGCGAGCTGTTGCCCGCCATCTTCGGACATCCTATCACGGTTCATAGCAGACGCCTGCTTGCCACGAGGTCGACGCTGTCTGAGCCGACTGAAAAGGACGCGGCCAAGGCTCGATTCCCCCTCAGCTCTACGCCTCGACACCCCTGTGACTCCCTATCCATATGCACCTACCCCCCACCGGCAAGCCGCCGGAGCTCACGGTCCAACTCCTCGAGAAAAGGAGCCGGCAAAGCCCGTAGAGGCACGGGCTGGGCGCCCGACGGCAACTCGTAGCTTCTCGCCGTGTCCGCCAAGTAGCCGCCACGAACGAGCAGTTGAAGCGTGCAGTTGAAGCTCGTCGCGGGCACGTAGATCTCGGGCAGCTTCTCGATGCCTTCGTCATGGATCTGGCGGGCCATCGGAAGGGGGTTGAGGATCACATACCCATGTTTCAGGTTCGGGTGAGGCAGGGCGACATGCTGTCGCGTAAACGAGCCCTGCAGCACGCCCTGCGTGAGGCCGTTCGGCAGCACCTCGCTCTGAATTGCGAATCCGATTCCTTCGACCGTAACGGCGCCGGTACGGGCTTGGCGCATCACCTTCTCGTGCAAAAGCTTGCGCTGCGCGCTGGTAAGTGCGGCCAGGGGCAGGCCTTCGGTAGACCAGAAAGCCGCGCGCTGCAGAGGAGACAGAGATCCATAGACTTCGATAAGCCCCTCTTTGAACCTGGGAAACAGCGGCCTCTCGTTTGGCCGAAGCAGCGTGATCGCCCGAATCTCCCAGTTAGCCCCTGCCCGACCTGCCGCATTCGCAAAGTCGGCTAGCTCATCGAAGGTGACGTACCCGGCGGCATTGAACCGGCGAATGATCTTGCCGCTCGCCATCCGGTCCATCTTCACCTGGAGCGAAGCCGCCGCATCCCGCTTTCGGATCGAGATCATGCCTCCTTCGTCTTTCCACTCGTATCCCAATCCCTCGAACTCCCGCCGCAGCACCGAAGGCGTCATATTCGCCCCGGCTTCAACACTGGGAGGCACGAGGTGCATCCGCGAGAAAAGACCTTCGTCAACGCATGCCACCAACTGACGCGACGTCTTGTGGGCAAGACCCACCAAACCGTCGGCGAGGGTGAAACCCAGGGGATCGAACATCTCTGGCTGCAGCAGTTTCGGCTTCAGCGCCTCGACTTCGAAGTCCTCGGTCCGGGTGGCCTGCAGGGCCGCCGCATGAAAGGCCATCGTGTCAGCCGAGAAAGGAACAGGGGGCTCCTTGCCAGAAGCCGCAAGGCCGGACGCGGGCTCGCGGACGCCGGAGCACGAGGCTTCACGCATCAACTCTCCTGACGGTCCCAGTAGGTAAAGGGTGAACGTAAACAGCGGCTGGGTATGAGACCGGTTCACCACCAGGACCGCTCTCCTTGCCCGCTCCGCTTCCTGATGCAGAGGGATATCGCCTTCCTCCCACAAGTCATCGAGAAGGGGTGCGTCCGAGATAGCTGAAAGAAATGCGTTCTGACTCTGAACCGCTCGGTCGAGGGCAGCCCCGGCCTCCCCACTGAGACGGGCTTGCATCGTCGTCGGATGGGTCGCAAACGCCGTGTGGCCCAGCGGCAGCGTGGCCAGCACCTTCGGATCGAGCTCGCAGACCACCTGGTTGAGGGCTCGCTCCGCCGGCATGGCCGCGAGGAGCTCGGCAGCCCGCCTGTTCTTCTTTGCCCGGCCGTCCGGCGTCGATGAGCTGTCGAGATTGTGCCTGCCAATGGCGGCGACCAGCTCACCGGCTGAGTACTCCCTCCCCTTGTCGAGGTCCTCCCTCATGTTTGCCTGGAACAGAGCCACCAGGCCGGCCACGTAGCTTCGGCTGTCTTCCTCCATCTGCCGACGCTCGGGCTCTTCCCGGATCAGCATGAACCCAGACTTCTCGGACACCCACTTGGCCCGGGTCGCCCACGCGATGGCGTTCATTAGCTCCTTGAGCGGCATCGCTTCAGCTCGGATACTCAAAACCTGGTCCCGAAGGACTCCCGAGCACGTCAGCGGCTTGCCAGCCTTCTCCTCCAGTGCGGGCAGGAGATTCGCCAAACGAGTGGGAGCACAGGTGTAGTCGACCGTAGGCAGCCGGGCCCCCTCGAGGAGCGCACCCAGCGCGAGCAAGGGTAACATGAACGTATTGTAAGTCAGGTGGCATCTGCGCCGGAGCGACAGCCGGCAAGGCAGCCCAGAACCCTTGCTTAGAAACAGAACGCCTTCCCTAGGAGGCAAGTGATCGTGCTGACGAGGTTGTCTATCACCGCTCGGCGGGAAGGGGGGTCGCGCAGTCCCTTAGCATGAACCTCTAGCTCATTGGTAACCGGGGCATCCGCCTGATCCCGAAGGTATGAGATCCGCAGGCAGGGGTGATCAACCTAGGATTCACCGAACACCCAACACGGCTATGTCCCTGGAGTTGGTGTAAGAGCGTTAGCGATCCGAGGTTCGGCATCGCGTGGTTCAGCCACCCCGTCCCTTGAAGTTGATGAGACGAACAAGGAGAACGGGAATGGCTAAGGAGATTGTAACGCTGCCGAGCGC
>DATLGQ010000057.1:0-2255 GCA_035540435.1 Fimbriimonadaceae bacterium | reverse complement strand
GGATTGGGCTATCCGAGCCTTGGGACCAGGCAAGCCGGCAAGTCTCGGAACGCTTTCACGCCGCAGTGTAGCGTTGGATCAAAGCGCCTTGGGCTGGGCGCCGCAGTCGTACAGGGGTACGGGCACGGCGGCGGCTTCTGGCCTGGGCAGATTCGTGGTGTCCGGCGGGGTGCTTGCGAGTGCCTGTTGGTTGAACATCGACAGCCATGCCATGCCTATGGCGGCCAGCAGAAGGATCGCAAGCAGGAGCGTGGTACGGTATCCGCGCGAACGTGAGGGGGTCACGCCGTGGACGGCCACCTGTAGGAACGGGTTGTAGTCCTGCATCGCGCTGGCCAGCAGGTCGGAGGCGGCGGCGAATTGGGTGCGACGGGCGTGGCAACCCTGGCAGCGGATCAAATGCCAGCGAACGCGGAGCCGCGCGAGCGGCGGAGCCTCGCCATGCATCGTCAAAAGCAGATCTTGATCAAGAGCCTCGCAGTGAGCCATTTTTCCTCGTTTGGCGCGGATCGGGGGAAACCCAATCGCTGACGTTGCCCATGGCCTCCGCAGCCTGGGCGTGAGCTCGGTAGAACTGGTACTTGACGGTATTGAGGTTCCTTCCCAGAACCCGTGATATCTCGGGCAGGTTCAGCTCGGCGAAGTAGTAAAGCTCGATGACTTCCCGCTGTGCCTCCGAGAGCGTCTCGAGAACCTTTCGGACGGACTCCTTCATCTCCGCGCCGCCGTAGCGCTGCTCGTGGTAGCGGATCGTGTCGACCAGCGACAGCGGCGGCTCCGGGCGTGAACGCTTGCGGCGAAAATGGTCCTTCACCTTCAGCACCGCAATGCCAAACAACCATGTGCGGAAGCGGCAGCGACCGTCGAACCAGTTAAGGGAATTCCACGCAGCTACCCACGTCTCTTGGGCGATGTCCTCAACCTCGGACTTGGCGACCTTCCGGCTGAGGAAGCGCCGCAGCTCGCGATCGTACACCGCGACGACGGTGTCGAACGCAGCACGGTCGCCCCGGCGCGCGGCATCCACACAATTGGATTCTCGCTCGGGCTCGCTCTTGCTCCAGGTGAGGAGATTCGAAAGACTCAGCACGACCTATTCTGCTTCCAGAGCTCGAGCACAGGTGCCAGCTCCGGCCGATGGTTAGTCGTGATGATAACGCGGAAAGTTGGCCTACGGCTGCCTTTGCGCTTCCGGCTCCGACCATTCTGGCTTTACTACCAGCGCGGCGGCGGCGATGCTGCCCGTCGCGGGTTCGATGAGGAACAGCGCGAAGGGACGGTTCGCGATTACTTTCAGATTGGCTGTGGTGGCCGGCGCGGGCGCCATGCCCTCCTCGACCTTGGCGTCGCCCAGCTCCAACTGGAGCACTTGCTTGGCTCCTTCCACGTGGGCGGGCGCATTGGCCAGCTTCTTGAGACCCGCGCCAGAGAGGAACGCCTTCTTGACTCCGACCTTTTCCAGCACGGGCGCCAGTTCGAGGCTCGATCGAAGTCGCATCTTCGGAAGTGCCAGGTCCACTTGCTGCTCGATGAGAGAGCGCTGCCACAGCGACCAGTTCTTCTCGCTCAATTCCTTCAGGAAGCTCTTGATCGGAACCCTTTCGTCGGCGGGAACGACGACTCGAAGTGCAAGCCCGGCCTCCGCCAGCGGAATCTCGACGACCTGAACCGCCTTCGTGACGAACGCGCGGTAGGCGCCAGAGCCGTGCAGAAAGGGATGCTCGGAGCCACCAAAGAGGGTGGGCTTCGTCAAAGTCTGGTCGAAGGGTCGCTGGGGTTTGAGCTGGAGCCGTCCGGCAGACAGCAGGGCGAGGTTCTCCTGGGACGTCTGAAGCCGCACTCCTTCGAGCCCTGGAACCGACTCCTCGAGCCACTTCTCGAGGGCGCCCTCGCTCTTGAGCGATCCCACCGTCGCAGGGCGTCCTTCCTGTCCCGGGGCCCCATCCTGACTCCAGAGCGATGCCCGCAGTCCGGTAGTGGCGGCCAGCTTGTCGGCCCGGAATCCCCTGAGCGCGTTCTTGATCTCCACCTGCGTCGGGCCTTCGGCCGCCTCTTCCAGCAGGCGTAGTGCCAGGGCCGCACCGGTCGGTGAAATGATCACGTTCGTCTTGCCCTCGCCGAAGGCGCTGCCAATCAACTTGAAGGCAAAAGTGTTGAGAGCGGTTGCGGCTTTCTCCTCGGCCGGAGTCACTCGAGCCGACGAACTTCGGTCATTGAGCCCCAGGCCGGAGCTGTTGCGGATGTCCATATTGGAC
>DATLGQ010000056.1:0-2991 GCA_035540435.1 Fimbriimonadaceae bacterium | reverse complement strand
GTCTGGACCATGATGCGGTGAAGCTGCGGGTCGGGCATATCGGTAGCGAAGCGCTGGAACGGGATGAACGCGAAGTTCTCGAAGCTGCCCATCGAGAAGATGCTGCCTTCGCTGCTCTCGTCGCGCGTCACCCCCACGACGCGGTACGGCTTGCCGTTGACGATCACTTCCTTGCCCACTGCACTCTCACTGCCGAACAGCCGTTCACGGGCGATGCCGCCGAGCACGACCACCGGCTCATCCTCCTCAGCGAGGCTGTACGCGCGGCCTTCGGAGTAACCGGTGGGGCGCACGTTGAACCAATCGGCGCCAGCGGCGACGATAAAGGTCGTGGGGCTTTGTCGCTCACCGGCCCGGATCGAGCCGCCGACGAACGTGACCGGCGCGGCTCGTCTAACGCCGGGCACGCGGCGCACCCGCTCTACGTCGACCAGGCGTAAGTAGCTCAGGCCGGCGACATTGGGGGCGAACATCGATCCCTCGGCGATGCGAAACGGCACCACCACCAGCAGGTTCACTCCCAGGTCGGTCACCTGCTCGGTTACGTCCCGCTGCACCCCCTTCGCGATGCTGATCAGCAGGATGATCGCCAACGAGCCCACTGTCATTCCGAGTGCGCTCAGGGCTGCCCGCTGCCAATGTTCGACCAGGCTTTGAAATGCGCTTTTGAAGTTTCGGGCCCAGGTGTCCAAACCCTCCCATGATGGCGCATCTTCGCCCGGCTAGAGCTTCGTCATTTCAAACCGGTGATACTTCGTGATGCCGCTGGCTACGAGCGTGTACTGCATCTCCGCCCGAACGGCACTGCCGGAGCCCCGGGTCCAGATGCCGGTCGCCGGATGCTGGACCCCAGCCACCGTCACCGAGCCGTTGTAGGCCCCGCTGGAAGAAACCGTCCCTCGCCACCGCATAACCTCCGCGTCGGCGGCACTGGTGGTATCCAGGGCGGCGGCGCCATGTTCGGAAACGAACCCGACGATCGTCCCCAGCACCACTCCGCTCTGAGTGCGGTACTCACCGATGTAGTTCCCCCCATAGTTCATGGGTGGCAAAGTGGTGTCTTCGATCGACAACGCCTTCGATCCCCCACACCCGACGCAGCAGCCCATAGCCAACGCCAAGACAAGACGCAACATCATCAACCTCTTGTAGTCGCTCACACACAACCGAGAGTTAGGGGCGTTGGTCACCGACTGGCTCATGTCCCACTTAGCTGGTGAATATGCGTGCTTCCAGCAATCCCGGCTTCGCCTCAGATAACATTCCGAACGAAGCCCGAATGTTCACCACCATCCGAGCCAAGATCCAGCGGCAGCCGTCCAGAGAAGCCGAACCTTACTGGGAAACCTTTGAGATTCCGTTTCGGGAAACTCTCAACGTCATCTCGCTGCTGATGGAAATCCAGAAGAATCCGCGCACTGTCGAGGGAAAGGAGGTTCGACCTCCTATCTGGGACGCGGTCTGCCTGGAGGAGGTCTGCGGGATGTGCACCATGAACATCAATGGCATGGTTCGGCAAGCGTGTAGCACCCTGATCGAAGAGGCCGGAGAGGTGAAGGGCGAAGTCCTGGAGCTCGTCCTCGAACCCATGCGGAAATTCCCGGTGGTGCGCGACCTTAGTGTGGATCGCACGCGGATGTTCGAGAACCTCAAGAAGATCAGGGCTTGGGTACCGATCGACGGCTCCTATGACCTCGGGATGGCTCAGCCCCAGGACGACGAGGTACGCCAGCTCCGCTACGCGCTCTCACGCTGCATGACCTGTGGCTGCTGCGTCGAGGCTTGTCCGCAAGTCAACGAGCGATCGGCCTTCGTCGGGCCGGCAGCCGTCGGGCAGGCGTTGCTGTTCAACCTGCACCCGGTCGGCAAGACCCTGGAAGCGGAGAGACTGGAGTTCATGAGTGGCGAGGAGGGCATCACCGGCTGCGGCAATGCCCAGAACTGCGTGAAGGTCTGCCCCAAGGGCGTGCCTCTCACAAGGGCGATCGCTCAGATCAACAAGGACACAACCCTTTACCGCATCAAGCGGTGGATGGGAATCTCCTAGACCGCCCGCTCAAACTCCTCGATGTCGCGGCCGATCACGCCCAGACTTCCCCGCCAGAACTCGGGCGTGCGGATGTCGATCCCAAACCGCCCGGCGAGGCCCGCCGCATCCGCCAAACCCGTCGAAGAAAGCAGATCGTCGTAAGACGCTCGAAATGCTTCCGGCTCGGCTTCGTATCGGGCGTAGAGGCCCAAACCGAAGAGCAGCCCAAACATGTACGGGAAGTTGTAGTAGCTGTAGCGGTCGTAGTAGTGCGGCTTGACGGCCCACATGTAAGGGTGCAGGCAATCGGGGTCGAGGCCTCCGTAAGTTTGGCGTTGGGCATCGAGCATGGCCTCGCACAGCTCATCCGGCGACAGGTTTCGCTCCGCTCTGCCTTCGAAGACCCGCGTTTCGAACAGAAACCGGCTCGTGATATCCACCACGACCTGGCAGAACGACTGCAGCGAGCCTTCCAGTATTGCCAGCCGCTCCTCGGCGGATCCCTCCGAAACGGCCGCCCTCTTGACGATCGTCTCGCAAAAGATCGATGCCGTCTCGGCGAGAGTCATCGGCGTCTCGCGCTGCAGCGGCGTGCGCCCGTTGAGGCACAGATTGTGGTAGGCGTGGCCGAGTTCGTGGGCCAAGGTGCTGACGGAGGAGAAGGAGGGCTTGAAGTTCATCAAGATGCGTGATTCGTCGGCCCGCAGGGGCGAGCAATAGGCTCCGTCCACCTTCCCTGCCCGAGGCTCGGCATCGATCCAGCGCTCGGAGAAGCTGCGGAGCGCGAAATCCCGCATCTTTGGGCTGTAGTTCCCAAAATGCTCGGCGACGAAGTCGCACGCCTCCCGGTAGGTCCACTCCCGCGCTCCGGCTCCGATAGGAGCGAACAGGTCGTACCAAGCGAGTCGCTCAAGGCCTAGCGCCCGGGCCTTGGCGCGGAGGTACCGGCGAAACGTCGGGAA
>DATLGQ010000055.1:0-2158 GCA_035540435.1 Fimbriimonadaceae bacterium | reverse complement strand
ACACCGTGAAGAGTTCAACCGAGGCCGACTTGAACCCGGTGAGCTACCTCGCCCAAGTCGAGAATGCCGGACGTCAGCGAGCGGCTTTCGTCAACGTCTCCGACACCCTCTTGGACCACGACTGGCTTCAGCAGATGTTCGAGCAGTCGGGTGTGGACAGGATCATGGACGGCCTTTTGGAGATCGAGGGCGAGGAGATCCGCTGGACGATCAGGTTCCACGAGAAGGACCGGGAAGAGCCGGTCAGCGTGCGAGAAGAGGCTTTTGCCAAGGGGAAGCTATTCGACAAGCTCTACGAAGCGATTTCGGACTTGGCCACGCAAGCCGGCGTGACTCTTCCCGAGCGCCTTTCCCGGGAGAATTTCGACTACGGCACCGAGAGCGCCGACTCCTTCCTGAAGTTCCTCGAGGGCTATGACGCCTTGAGCTATATCCAGCAGTCGAACGGCGCGGTGGTGGAGGAGTTCTCACCCGAGCCCGCCATGGAGGCCCTACTGGAGTCTTGCCGGCTGGACCCCGAGTTCCTGGGGCCGTATGAAACGCTGGTTCAGCTCTGCCGCGCCTGCGGGCACTTCCAGATCGGAACCTTCGCGGTGATCGAGGGCACGCTTCAGAAGCTTCACGAGATGGCGCCCGACGACTTCCGCGCGACTTTTGCGATGGGTGAGCTCTACCAGTTCGCAAACGACGTAGGCAAGGCGGCGGAGCTCTACGAGAAGGCAATCTCCATCGACCCGAATGAGGCATCGCTTTACACGCGTCTCGGGATGATGCAGCTCGCTCAAGGCATGCCGGTGAACGCCGAGCGCAACTTCCGAAAGGCGGTCGAGATGGAGGGCGACGACAAGCCGTCCATGGACTACCTGGCGGCGGTGCTTCAGCAGACGAATCGCGAGCACGAAGTACCGGCACTCTGGAAGGGACTGCTCGACCAAAACGCTTCTCGCCCTCAGATTCACGCCAAGTACGCGATCGCGCTCTACCAGGCGGGCCGCGAGCAGGACGGGCTAGACGCTTTCGAAAACGCGTTAACGAGCCTTGAGAGCGATGAGGACAAAGCCGTCATCAAGCGATACTTCGCCCCGATCCTGGCCCAAAGAGGTGATCTGGACCGGGCCATGGACTTCTATGAGGACTGCATCGACTACACGCCGAACGACGTGCCGCTGCTGCTGGAATACGCTCAGACGCTTCAGCAGGCTGACCGCAGCTTTGAGATCCCACAGGTTTTGCGCAACGTGCTTGGCAGCAACCCCGACCCGAACACCCGGGCCCAAACGATGGCGTGGCTGATCGAGCTCGAGCAGCCCAAGCGGACCGACGTCGTGGAAACGGCGCGCGAAAAGATGGAGAACGGCGATTTCGAAGCCGCCATTCGTGACCTCAAGCCACTGCGCAATTGGCTCGCGGACTACTGGAAGATGTGGGCGCTCCTCAGCTCGGCGCACAACCGACTCGGCCAGAGCGAGGAGGCAGAGGATGCCGCCAAGCGGCTGCTTGAAATCTTCCCCGGCTGCGAACCTGCCTATGGCGAGCTGGTGACGGCTTTGAACTCGCAAGGCAAGGACGAGGAAGCGTATCACACGATGCGTATCGCGGCTATGAGCATGCCGCAATCGTTCGGCGTGCATGTCAACTTGGCGCTCGCCGCCAAACGCGCGGGGCACGACGATGAGGCGCGGATGCTGGCCAAGCAGCTACGGGAGGCGGTGGGCCCGAACGAGGAACTCGAGCCCATCTTCGCCGAGATCGAGCGCTGATGGTTGCCCAGCGTCTTGCCGAGGCCGGGAGCCTCCTGCAGGAGTTCAGCTCAGATGCCGAGGCGCTTGCGGCGATCGAGGAGATCGTTCAGGTTCTTACCGCCTGTTTCCGCAAGCAGGGTCGGGTCCTCGTTTGTGGCAACGGGGGGAGCCTGTGCGACGCCATGCACTTCGCGGAGGAATGGAGCGGACGGTTCCGCGAAGATCGGGATCCCTATCCAGCCATCGCGCTGAGCGATCCCGCCCACATGAGCTGTGTCGCCAACGACTTTGGCTTCGACCAGGTCTTCTCGCGGCAGGTGCGGGGCCTTGGCCATCCTGGGGACGTGCTGGTGCTACTTTCCACTTCCGGCAACTCTCCGAACATCGTTCGAGCTGCTGAGGCGGCGATTGAGAGG
>DATLGQ010000054.1:0-7702 GCA_035540435.1 Fimbriimonadaceae bacterium | reverse complement strand
GCCGATGAGGCCGCTCGGAGAGATTGAATGGTGGGGCGAGCGAAACGGACGCCGCTCGATGAGGTGCGCGTCTGCCCCGAGCAGCCCGGCGACCGAGAAGATGCGGGTGACTTCGAGTGACTCCTCGAGCGTCATCGCCGGGAGCAGCGTCGGCATCCGGCGCGCCAGCATCGTCTTGCCGGAGCCCGGGGGCCCGACCAAAAGGACGTTGGGGTTAGTTACTCCTACATAGGAGAAAGAGCCCTCCCGGTCGCGCGGACCGGGCAGGGATCATCAGCGCGAACGCGGCGTGACTCGGGTTCACCCCTAAGGACAAGGGCATCAGGACGATCCGAGCCGAGTCTGGAATCTCGAAGCGCCACCGACCCGCGGTCAGTCCAAGTCCTCGGGGGCGACTTCGCCCTTCTCCTTCTGCAAGGGGTGCGCCTTTGCCCATTCGGCCGTCTTGGCTTCCAGGTCGTCCAAAAAGGCGTCAAGTTTGTTCTTGTCGACCCGCCACACCCCCCGGCCCCCGATCTTGATGGCAGGCAGTTCGCCGGAGCGAACCAGCGCGTAGACCTGGGGAACAGACACCGACAGGTAGGCAGCCACGTCCTCGAGCTTCAGGTAGCGGGGAGCGAGGGCCGAAGTGGGCTCAGGGCTGCCTTGGCGTGCCACAAGGGCATTATCGCCTTATCGCGCTCGGAGCACCATGGATTTGCATGCGTTTGCTTATTGATATCTCCCTCAAGGCAGCGGGGCGCGCGGACGCACGCTGTTGTTCGGGTCCGGTCGCGACGGCTTCGAGACACGCGCGTCAGCTCGCGACTCCCTGACGGCCTCCGCAGGGGGAACTGGCCCTTCACGAAGGTACGGCCGGTCCTCGATCAAATCGGGCACTAGGCTGCGAAGGACGAGCCGGTCGGAGGGAAGGGGTTAGCGGTGGAACTTCAATGCGCGATGCGTCTCCAACATGCCCACCAAGAGGACTCCAAGGGGACAGTCCCGAAAGCGAACGTGTCGGATGCCGTGACTCTGATCAACGGGACAGGATACTGCCGAACCCACGCGGTGGGGGTGCCGATCCGTTAGAAGGTGCTGAACGGAGCGACGACATCCTCTATCGCCGTATGGAACGACCGATGATCTAGAAAACCTCGTCATTCGGCGAGGGACCGATGAGGAACTCGCCGAGCAAGGAGGAGAAATTAGGTTCCCTTTACAGACACCTTCAAGCTCTAGCGTCGTAGCCGGCGCCGTCATCGCTGCGATGCCTATGACGGTCATCCTCGTAACCGTGGGGATTGGATATGCATGGCTGGCGGGGGCCGCGGCGGGCGTCACTTTTGTTGCCGTGGTCATAACATTCGAATCTCTCCAGGGGCGCATGCCAACGGCGTTAGGCGCAGCGGTGGCCTTCACCATTGTCTTCCTCGCATTTGCACCGTTAGCTTGCACCAACACCGGGACCGAGACGAGATGCGAAGCCTTTCTCTTTGGCGTGGTTCTTCCGGGATATTCCGGCACCGGGGCGGCGTTCTCGCCAGGCTACTCGGCACCCATCGTTCTGGGCGCTATTGCTTCGTTGTCCTTTGTACTCGTGGCCGAAAGAACGCGATGAGACAGGCCCTTTCGACCCACGCTGGAGGCAGGACGGGAACCTGATGACGCAGAATATGTGGGTGGTGGGAAGGTCTCCTCGGACGGCAGCAGTGGTGGCGCGGGCTGGCGCAGCGGCGCTCGCCTTCTTCTTGAGCATTCAAACGGCCGATTCCTCGGCCGCGTCGCTGCCGCGGAAAGACATGGCGGCGGCCGACGCCTCCGTCACCGCTCCCCGTGACGATACGCAAGCCACGGGTGGTTCGGCGAGAGGTCGCACCTACCTACGGCAAACCCTCCAGGCCGTGGTCGATGAACAATCGATCCTTGGCGCCGGAGCGCTCGCAGAGAGGCTCCTCCAAGAGGGAGCGGACGCCGGCGCGATCCGCGTCGACCATGTCTCTGCGATCCCGGACATCGACGGTGACCGGCGTCCCGATTTTGTGAAGCTGCGGTATCTGTTGACCCTGGGCGATCTTGCCTACGACGGCACGCTCCAGATCCGCGCGCTCAAAGGAACAAACGCGCGGCCGCTGTGGACGGTGAAGGTCACCGCCGACGAGGAGCTTCCATTCGTGACCACGGCGCGCCTCGGCAAAGGCGGGAGAAGCGGCATTGTCGTGTATGAACTCGGCGCCACCGGATCCCCGGCTTCTCCCCAACGTCGGTTGGGCGTCCTCGCCCTCGGCGCGAACGGCAGGAAGATCTGGGAGCACAGATTCGAACCCGATACGACCGTGCCGGTGCGTATCACGGGCGTCCCGTTGGGCTTGCCATCGCTCATGCCGGCCGCGCCCGGCGACGCTCACGAGTTTCTCATAGGATTGGTGACTCTTACCGGCACCAGTATCGATCCCGTCCATGCACAAACCGCGGAAACAAGCGCTGTGATCATCGACGGTATCTCGGGGGAGTTGTTCGTCGATCCGAACTCTGAGCTGAACTGGTCAACGAGTCCTCGTCCGAATGTGCTCGAGTACCAGGGAGACTGGATCCCGAAGCCGTTCCCAGCACCAGATCTCTCGGGAGACGGGGTCGCCGACTACGTCTATGCAACTGCACTCCCGCGACATGAAGGGCGGGTATCGGCACGAGACAGAGTTGACGGCTCCGAGATCTGGAGCAACTCCGAAATTCCGGTTGGCGTCCTTACGAAAATCAATGCGACCGCCGATCTCGATCGAGACGGGACGCGCGATCTGCTCCTCGTTACGCTGTTACACGAAGCGATGACCGACGAGTCACTGCCGCATGGCGATCTCCTCTTTGCGATATCGGGCAGCGATGGCACCGTCCTATGGTCGGGCACTGGTGGCAATGTCGACATCCTCGGCGACATAGATCGCGATGGCACGGCGGACATCGGCACGTCCTCGACCTTCTTCGGAGAAACCAGGGCCGGCATCAGATACGCGGGCCTCAGCGGCCCCTCAGGCAACCCTCTGTATTCGGTGGCGCACACGCTCCCCTACATCCGCGGTGGAGAGGCCTTGCTCCAGACATTCTTACGAGGCGCGGGTGACGTGAACGAAGACGGTGTTGACGACGAGTTCTACCAGCAAACGCTCACCCAGGAAGGGATGGATCCTCAACACGCGAGCAAGATCGTCTCGGGCCGTACCGGGCGCAAGATTGCGGACGGAAGTCCGTGGTTGCCTGTGGCCGTCTCGCTCGATGGTCGAGGCGACGATCTCGTGCGGGTCGCAACGAATAAGCGCCGCAGCCAGCTTGAGATCGCGGTGGCGGACGGCAGAAGCAACAAAACGCTTTGGAGGGTCCGCTATCGCACCCGGGAGCAGTTCCTTGGGCTGGACGAAACGGGTATCTTCGCCGTCACGACCGTGGCGGGGGGGCCGTTCTCTCCGGATCATTGCAATGATGTCGCGGTGCATGTGTATGGACGGAAGAGTGTGTTCTTTGTGGTCCTCGACGGCAGAGACGGATCCGAAAGGTGGACCCTCAGACTTTCGGGCAAGGGACCCAACGATATCGGCCATCGCTTCGGCGCCGAGGGAGGCTCTGGGTGCTAGAGAGTAGAACGTTCGGCATCCTCAGCTGACGCGCTTCGGTAAACAGGTTACCGGACTAATGCGCCATCCAGGGATTCCACCAAGAGGATGTTCGGGTTAGTTACTCCTACATAGAGAAAGAGCCCTCCCGGTCGCACCTGACCCGGCAGCGATCGTCAGCGCGAACGCGGCGTGACTCGGGTTCACCCCTCTCAAGCTCTGGAGGCTCCAGTATTCTCGGGGCGGTTCACAACTATAGGTGGCCGGAACTTGCGCCGGCATTGGGTGGATTCTCCTTGTATTCGGGAGACTCCCATAGCGTTGGTAAAACGTCCCTGAACATCTTGGCCAGGATTCGGTTCGCCTCCTCGCCTGAGAGACCGAGCGACTCCTCTGCTTGATAGGACGATATTTCCGGAGGCAGACCCCAATACGCTGGCAACAACCGCCGAACGTATTCGAGGTCGATTCCTCCTTTTGCCTCCGCATACTCAACTACAAGATCGCGTCTTTTTCGTTCGCGAGGATTCTGCTTCAGGAAGTCTTCGAAGCCGTCGTCGTAGTACTCCATTACGATGAACGCCACCTCCTTCCAATCAATAACGCGCTATGCACTCATTATAGGCTTCATGCATCCCGAATGTGCTTACGATACGAAGCAGAGAATCACCGTGGGAGTCAGCCTTGTCGGCGACAGCGACGAGGCCACCCTTGACTTCGACGCCATTCCCGATTCGGGCAGCATGCGCTTCTGGACCGGGCGCCAAAGCCTCAACGGGCGAGTGTCTGCTACGCGGACGCGTGGGAGGCGACGCGGCCGGGAGAGGCGGGGCATACCTTCTCGCCGCGGAACCCGCTCGTCGTCTCCGGCGAGATGCCACTCGAGCGCGGCCGCCGGATCGACTACATCCTCGTGAGATGCGGCGAGCATGGGCCGACGTTGGACGTTTCCCGCTGCTCCCTTGCATTCGATTTCCCCGTTGCCGGCGTCTGGGCGTCGGACCACTTCGGCGTTGTGGCGGATCTGTCGGCGCCCGAGTAACCCGGCTTCCGCGAGCCTCGCCCGGACTTCATGATGAACGGGGGCAGCCAGGGTTTCCACCAACAGGATGTTGTGGTCAGTTACTCCTGGATAGGAGAGAAAGCCCTCCCGGTCGCATCTGACCAGGCAGGCATCGTCCACGTCCGCGATCTCGTCTCGGGCCACTGCCCACATACATATATAAGGACAACGTCATCAGGACGATAGAGCCCAGCCTGGAATCTCAAAGCGCCACGACCGACGGTCAGTCCAAGTCCTCGGGGGCGACTTCGCCCTTCTCCTTCTGTAAGGGGTGCGCCTTCGCCCATTCGGCCGTCTTGGCTTCCAGGTCGTCCAAAAAGGCGTCAAGCTTGTTCTTGTCGACCCGCCACACCCCCCGGCCCCCGATCTTGATGGCAGGCAGTTCGCCGGAGCGAACCAGCGCGTAGACCTGGGGAACAGACACCGACTGGTAGGCGGCCACGTCCTCGAGCTTCAGGTAGCGCGGAGCAAGGGCCGAGGTGGGCTCAGGGCTGCCTTGGCGTGCCACGAGGGCATTATCGCCTTATCGCGCTCGGAGCACCATGGATTTGCATGCGTTTGCTTATTGATATCTCCCTCAAGGCCGCCGCGGCGTGCGGACGCGCGCGGTTGTTCGGGTCCGGTCGCGACGGCTTGGATACGCGCGCGTCAGCTCGCGACAGTCCGCAGAATGCCTCAGCTCGAACGCTGGAGCTTCTGCTGGCAACTGTTCCTTCAGAACAGGTACGCCGTGACCAGGCGCAGCTGACTGGTTGGGCTGGAGGACGGTCCCGGACCAGAAGTCGCTGCTCGTTTGCTCCCACTCGATTTTGAACTGTCGACCGTCGGCTTCGCGCAATCTGCGCGCCATCTCTGCCTGGGCGTCGACTGGGGCCGCATCAATCGGGAGGTCGAGCATGCCACTCAGGACAGCCGGCTTGTCCGTCCAGATCGAGGTTCGCCATTGCTCAGCATCTCTCGCGAGGGTTATGGAATCGGCTTCTCGTCGGTCACGATTTGCAGCCTACGGGGGCGGGCTAGTGAGTGCACCCCTTCGACTACTGCATCTCGTCGGGCGGGTTGTAGAGAAGCTCCAAGAGTTGCTCTATCTGCCTTGGGTCAAACTGCTTCGGCGGCGGGAACGTAAGAGGCCGCTGCTGCGTGCGCCAGATCCGGGGGGAATGTGCGGGGTCGCTGGCTCGACCTGGCTGTCGGGTAGCGGGTCTCCGTCGTCCCGGGTACGGCCCGAAGACCTGCAGGAATACATGGCCCATCAGAAACGAGCAGCGGTAGTTAGGCGCGGCCGAGCCATCTGCATCGTGGACGAGGACAGGTTCGACGCGGCAGAGGGAACCTGGGTATCCGCGTCCGGGCAGGATGGCGCTCAGGAGGATGACTGACCCGTGGGGCGGTTTGGGGTTCTGGTAGAAGCGGTGGTACTCACTCTCAACAATCCCGAACTCGGGAGTGCTAAGAGCGAAGACCAAGGTTTTCAGGTATGCCCAGCGAGCAAGTTTCTTTTGCTCCGCTGGCCCCAGCACTATACGTTCGGAAGCCAGAATCATCGGGATCAACAGTGGTTTGACCCGATTCTCGATTCGCGACATCCATTGTGTATTACACCGCTTGCAGAACCCTCCGATCTTGTAAGCGCCTTTCCACTCGCGAACGATGAGTTCGTCCCGAATGCGCCCCTTTCTCAATGCGTTGTGGAAGGGGGCTTTGCTTCCGGATACCTGTTGCCACATCTTCATCATCCAGACGGGCCACGCATCTTCCGATGTCGTCGCGGGATTCTCTCGACAAAACCAGCAATACCTCATGGCGGGAAGCAGACCACCCCTACAATGGAGGGACTATGCCCAAACAGTCAGACGACCTCACCGCGAGGGAAAAAAGAGTCTGAAGCTCTGGAGGCTCCAGTATTCTCGGGGCGGTTCATTCCAAACAATCACGCTCCTTTAGGCGGTGCGGCACTTGTCGGCCGGCAGCTCGACACGATTCAAACCGTTGTCGCGCGGCTGGGTGGCAACGGCTTCCTGATCAATCGTTCGCGGTCGCCTCACCTGTACCAGGCGAACAACCGGGTCTCTACGTCGAAGCGGGTGATCTGGGCGATCGAGTAATCGTTCAGATCGACGACGAAGACCGCGCGGGCGTAGTCCGGAGACCGATATCCCAGGAACGCGACGTACCGTCCGCTCGGTGACCACACCGGCGCGTAGCGCCAGTCAACCGTCACTCCTTCCGGCGCGGGGATCCTCATCGACCTCCCGCTTCCCACTTCGATGATCGACATCCGCCCGACGTTCGAGACCTCAGTCATGACGAGGAGCCTTGACCCGTCTGGCGACCATGCGAGCGACGACCAATAACCTTCCGCTCTGGCGAGGCGACGCGTCGTGCCCCCGAGGCGGGTGACGAAGATGTCTTCTTGAGTCCGACGATAGCTGCGGAGATAGGCGACCTTCCGGCCCGACGGCGACACCTCCGGATTGTGGTAGCGGGGACCGCTCTCCGCGACCGCGATGGGTCTGGGGTTGTGGCCGTCCGCGTCCATGAACCAGATGCCGTAGGGAGTGGGTGTGTCCTCCTCGGGAAGTACGCCGCCGTAGAACACGATCGCCGTCTCGTTCAGCGCCCACTGCGCGTCGTAAACCGTTGAGTCGAACTTATGGGACGGAAACGGGGTGAGCGCCCTTTCCTGCGTCCCGTCCTGTCGGATCTTGCTGAGCGAGACCTCGGGACCCTCCGACCAGGTTGAAAAGAGAATCCATCCGCTTCGCGACCAGTCGCTTGGGTCGTCACACCCGCCGTGGCTCTCGGTCATGAGACGCTGTTTTACGGCGTTCGTCGAGAACCTGTACAGCTCGCAGTAGAAAGTCCCGTCGAAGTAATCCGTGACGGAGAGGGCGGCGAAACGGCCGTCGGGTGAGACGACGCCGTCGTACTCAATGAGACCGTTGTCCGAGATCACGCGCGTATCGCCGTCCGCGTGGAGAACGAACACCTCAGGCGTTGTCTTCCCGAACCCGTAGGGCAACACGCCGATACCAGGGCAGTAGTAGAAGAA
>DATLGQ010000053.1:0-10825 GCA_035540435.1 Fimbriimonadaceae bacterium | reverse complement strand
CTTATCTAGAGGATTATGACGCCAAAGGTTTCGGCTTCGTCACACGTTCGCCGGCTCCGCCTGCAGTTTGCGGGCCATCGTTTGGTCGGCAGCGCGACCTTGGAGAGACACGAGCGTGCTCGCGGAGACCCAGGCTACTGGCTCGGCCGCTTGCCGACCGCGAAACTCAGCGCCGAAAGGGCGCCGATCCAGATGAGTGCAGGCCGGCGCGCGCAGATGGCGGCCAGCGAGCTCAGCCGGTGCGCCGGTGATCCACTGGTGAGGATGTTGTAGAGGATTCGCCGGCCGTGTTGGAAGCGCCCGAACTGGCTCCACCAGGCGTAGGCAAGCTTGTTCCGGGCGTAGGCGGAATTCTTCGCCAGCACCTTCGCGCCGGCATCGTACATGACCTGGTGGTTTCGTGACATCGAGGTGGGCAGCTGCCGGTAGTGAGCCCCCACTTCAGGATCGTAGGCGATCTTGAAGCGCGTGCTGATCCGGATGAGGCAGTCCCAATCCTCGCAGCTTTTCAGGAAGGGGTCGAAGACACCGCAGAGCTCGAGGGCCCGTCGCCGGATCGTCCAACTGACCGGCGGGCCCCAGTTCCGCTTCACGGTTTGATAGAAGTGGGGCAGGCCGGAAATCCTCCGGACCTCTGGAATGCGCGGCTGAACCTGTCCTTGGGCGTCGATTTCGCGGTAATACCCGGCCACTATGCCAACTGCGGGGTCTTCCATGTGCTTCATGCGGGACTCGACGCAGTGGGGAAGCAGCACGTCGTCCGAATCGAGCAGCACGATGAACTCGCCGGAGGCCGCAGCGATGCCGGCGTTGCGAGCGGCGCTGAGGCCCGAGTTCGGCTGTTCGACCAGCTTAATCCGCTCTCCGTAGGACCGCGCCACCTCGGAGGTACCGTCGGTCGAGCCGTCGTTGACCACGACCACCTCGACCGCCGGGTAGGTCTGAGCCAGAGCGCTGTCCACTGCGAATGGCAGGAAATGTGCCTGGTTGAAGCAGGGAACTATAATCGATGCCAGCGGTGTTTGCTTCATCGGGAACGATTGATGTTCCTCATCGTCACGTAACATGTCGACGTTTTGAGCGCGGAAATGCCGACAAATAGTGTTGGGCAGCCGCGCAATGTGGCAGCGAGAAAGAGGGTGTTGAGGCAAGTCATGCCGGCAAAGAAGTTTATCGTCTCATTGTTCCTGGCGCTCACCGCGCTGATGGCCGGAGCGCAGAATCAGGCCCCGCCGGTCGGTCCGGACTATGTCATCGGGCCCGAGGACACGATCGAGGTTACGACCCGCGGCGTTCCGGAGTTCAGCGGGACCTTCCTAGTGCGCTCCGATGGCAAGATCACGATGACTACGATCGGCGACATCTTGGTCTCGGGTTACACCGTCGAGAAGGCGGCCAAGGTCATTGCCGAGCAACTTTCGCGCGAACTGCGCAGCCCCGAAGTGTTCGTGAGCATCAAGAGCCCGAAGGCTCACCGGGTATACCTCATGGGTTCCGTCGGCGCTCCCGGCATGCATGAATACAGGCCAGGATGGCGCCTGACCGAACTGATCGCGGCTGCCGGAGGCCTCTCGGGCCTTCCCGAGCGGCTGCGTGCGGTGATCTTCCGAAAGGGCGAGAACAGCATCAAAGTCGAGATGAAGGACCTGTTCGTACATGCCAAGCCTGACGCGAACGTGGAAGTGCGCCCTGGGGACTTCATCAACATTCAGGGCGACCCCACGATGCAGGTCACGATCGTGGGTGAAGTGGCGCGAAATGGGATGGTGACGATTCTCGAAGGCCAAGGAGCGGTGGAGGCCATCGCCGCGGCCGGAGGCTACAAGGAAACCGCCGCTTTGTCGAAGGCGATGATTCGGAAGGCCAACGGGGAGGAGGTTCCCGTCGACCTCCACGGCGCGATCCTGCTTGCCCTGCCGGAGAAGAACATCAAGCTCGAGCACGGCGACACCCTGACGGTCCCCGAACATCGGGGCCGTGTATCCGTGGTCGGCTTTGTCGGTTCGCCGGGCCCGATGCCGATACCGGATGGGCGGGAGCTCACTTTCATCGAGGCCATCAACCTCGCGGGCGGCATGCGTCCGGGCGCCAAGACGGACGGCGTTACCCTGGCACGTCGCAACGAGCAGGGCCAGTACGTTACGACCAACTACAACTACAAGGACATCTTCGCCGGCAAGAAGCCGGACTTCACGCTTCGGGATGGCGACGTGGTGTTCATCGCTCAAAGCGGTAAGACCAACGTCAGCCAGGCAGCGTCCGTCATCGGATTCATCATGACGGGTGGCGGCCTGTGGCGTCTGCCGGGCATCTTCTAGACCACCAGCGATACCGGTTCTGCTCCGGGCACTAAGGGATCTACCCCCCACTACCGATAACAGGTAGGGGGCGCATGGGTCCCTTAGTTGCTTTCAGGACCGGTATCAAGGATGAAAAAGCTTACGTTCTTCTCGCTGGCGCTCGTGCTGCTGATCGGATGTGGAGGGGGAGGCGGCAACATCGCGGCGGGAGGATCCTCCGGCGGCGAGACAGGCGGTTCGACCGGAGGCTCTACGGGAGGTTCCACCGGAGGCTCGACAGGAGGTTCCACGGGAGGATCGAGCGGCGGCGGCACCAATGGCGGCGAACTGGCCGTTGTGCCCAGCAACCAGGCCGGCAAGATCGACGTGAACGTGATCACCGGCGCCGGGCGAGCCACTGGCACCGTGCTGATCGATATCGCCTCCGTTCGCTTCGGCAGGGTCGGCGGCGGGTTCCTGACGAACACGCTGGGGCCCCTTCAAATCGGGCTCGATGGGTACACCCACGACCTCGTGAGCACGGGCATTGGCCTCGTGCCGGCCACGCAGGAGTTCGACTCCTTCGGATTCACCATCACCAAGTTGATCTACCCCGACAACAGCGAGTTCACCGGCTCCGTGCTCACGTCCCGACCAGTGCGAATGCGCAGCAGCCGAGGGCGGACGACTGCGATCCGGCTGATGTTGGATGAATCGGTCGTGTACGAGGATGCCGGCGCCATCGTGGTGGACGAATTCCTGTTCAACTATGCCAACACCGAGTGGTTCGACGGCCGGTTCCCCGCCTTCTACAGCGACATGGTGCGCTTCGACCTCACGGCGCTGGCCGACAAGCCCCAGTTCTCAGGCGGCGGCAACGCCAACTTCCTGTTCATGAGCGGCGACCTGTATGGCCTCGGCGGCGCGCCGGGCGGCAACTTCGAGGTCTTGTTCGACATGGACCGGAACCTCGAGTTCAACGCGCTGCGGGCAGGATCCTACGCCGGAACGAGTTCGGGCGCGTATCTGCTCAACGAGACCGATCCACGCGACGCCAACGTTCTGCTCAAGCGGCTGGACGGTTCGTGGAGCAACCTCGGCCAAGTTGTCCAGAACGTGAACGATTTTCTGATGCTCGCATTCCCATCGGCCGATCCGATGATGAACGACCAACTGGTCATTATCGCCCTCAACAATGGCGTGATCACCGAGTGCTACATCGGCGAGATGAACACGGACACCGAAACCTTCGTCGCATATCCTGTTCGATACCTTGGGCAGATGCCTCAGGAGATCGTCGGCGGCTCGTACGTGGAGGGCGGACCGGGAGGTACCTTTACCTTCGAGTTCGGAACATGGCCGTCGAGTTTTCCGGGAACGGGTAGCTACTTGAGGTTTGTTCGCTAACATGTGGGGCCCCAGCACAGCGGGTCCTCGGCTGAGAAAGGGTTGTATTGGGGCATATGTTTAAAGTTCATGCGCGGCGCATCGTAGTCTTTATCGTCGCAGGTCTGATCGTCGCGCTGTTCTATGGTTCGACGGTTCCGAAGCAGTACGAGTCACAAGCTCAATTGCTTTTGGACCAGATGGATAGCAGCCGGCTCGTCGCGTTCAGCGAAGAGGTGGCCCGCATGTTGAGCTTGGGCTACAACACCGGTCTCAACACGGAGCTCCATATCCTGCAAAGCGAGCCGCTGTTTGCGCAGGCGGCGTTGAGGGTGGCTGATCAGTACCCCCAGTACCGATTGAGTCGCCAGCAGATCAAAGAACTCTATCAGCTTTACAAGGTTGGAGGCGCTCACAACTCCCGGTTGGTCCAAATCGTGGCGCGGGCACACAACCCCGAGCACGCGGCCCTGCTCGCCAACGAAATCTTCAGCGTTTACAACGAACTGCGCGAGCGGAATTCGATCAACGCGATTCGCACCAGCCTTCAGTGGCTGCGCGAAGAGGTGGCCGTCGCCAGGCAGAACCTGGAGAACGCTGAAAGCCGAATCCGCAAATTCAAGGAAGAAAACGGCATCATCACGGTGGAGAGCGAGGCCTCCGAGGTGGGAGCCTATGCGGCAGCCCTTTCGCGCCAGCGGGACGAAGCGCAGACCTCCATCCGCACCTTGCAGGCCGAGATCGCGGGCCTGCGTCGCAAGCTGGCGATGCTGCCGGTTTACGACCGTCAGGCCTATTCCCAAGAAAAGACGCCGCTGGTGACGACACTCGAGGCACGGGTGGCCCAGCTTCAGGCCGATCGACTGGCTCTGCTGAAGAACTACCGTGAGGACTCCAAGACGGTCCGAGATTTCGATCAGCAAATTGCGGCTGCCACAGCCCGTCTGACCCAGGAGCGTCAGAGTCAGTGGCAGGAGAACTCCCAGAGCTTCCAGAAGGACCCCATCAGGTCGACTATGGAGGGCCAGTTGGCCGCCAACGAGGTACTGCTTGCCAGCATGCAAGCCAAGCTCTCGTCGGCCAACAACCTGCTTGGACAGCAGGATCAGCTTATCAAGCAACTCCCCAAGCGGGACAAGGACATGTCGCAGCTCGTCCGAACGCGGGCTCAGACCGAAGCCCGCTACAACTACCTGCAGCAGCAGCTCGACGACCTCGAAGTCAAGGAGCGCGCGAAGGTCGGCTCGGCCCAAATCATGGCCGCTGCCGTCGCCGAGCCTGAGCCGGTAGCACCCGACATTGCCAAGATGGGCATCTTTGGCGCGATTGCCGGCGCGTGCTTGGGCGTGCTCTTCTCGTTCCTCTTCGAATCGCTGCGGCTTCCCGTTCGGAGCTCCAGCCAGCTCACCGAACTCACGGGTCTGCCCGTCGCCGCTACGGTGCCGCTCCTGCCGCGTCGCCGAGCGAACAAGATGCTGTCGTCGCTGCCTTCGCCCGACGCCAAACCGAGCGAGAGCTTCCGGTTCATGGCCTTCAGCCAGTTGGCCCGCGAGGGCGGCGCTCCCAAGATCGTGATGTTCACCGGTATCGGCGGTTCGGTGGGGTGTTCTTCCGCCGCAGGACAGTTCGCCCTGGCCACCGCCCAGACCGGCGTTCGCACGCTGCTGGTGGACTGCGACTTGCGCCACCCGGCCATTACGGACGCCTTCGAGTTCCACGACAAGTCGGGTTTGAGCGACATGCTGAACCGGACGATGCTCGCCTCGGACAGCGCCGACCTCACGATCGAGACTGCGCACGAGAACCTGAAGGTGGTGCCCGCGGGCACCGACAGCGGGCAAGGTGGCGGCCTCGCCGAGTACCCGACCTCGCACATCGTGGGCATCATCGAAAACATGAAGGAGCGCGCGGACGTGATCGTGCTCGATGCGCCGCCTTGCGATGTGGTATCCGACGCTTCCAGATTGGTGCCGTACGTGGATCAGGTCTGTCTGGTGATCTCGGCTGCTTCGACCAGCTTCCGGTCCGTTCCGATCGCGTACGAACTGCTCAGGCGCGCCGGCGCGAAGGAGATCAACATGATCCTGACGCACTCTTCGCCCCAGGACGAGCCGTTCACCAAGCGCAGCCGCTACTTGGTCACCAACCGCTAGGTCTAATAGGCCCTGCAGCACGCCGATGGCCCCCGCAGGCGCCCCAGATGGCAACTCGGGACCCTGCCGGGCGTCAAAGGTCTATAGGTGCAAACCATGAAGACTGTTGCTTGCTTTGCCTTGGCCCTTGCCACGAATCTCGTTCTTGCCCAGGAGGAGGCCGTCGTCATCCATCAGGGTCGGGAGATGCGCTTTTCTAACGAGGCGCGCCCCTTCTACCGGAATGGCGTTCCGTTCGTGGGAGCACGCGAAACCGCCCGCACGCTCGGCATTCGCCTCGACACCGAGCGCGACGGCTACCGCATCATCCTGGAGCGGGATCGCAATCGGCTCGTTTACGACCAGGGACGGCGGGACTACACGATCAACGACCGGAACCGGTCCATGCGCGAGCCCAGCCAGACGCGCAGCGGCGTGCTCTTTCTCCCGCTCGAGATGTTCACCCACTTCACCAGCGACTTGCGCGCCGAGAGGGCCCGTGGGTGGCAGGGCGGAGACAACACCATCAATCCTGGGCGACCGGCTAGCCGGGAGCCGGTGCTGTATTACCGCCGGGACCGGCTTGACTTCAGCGGGCGTGAGCGGCCCTACGTTCGACGGAACGTAACCTTCGTGCCGCTTCGGGCCACCGCCGACCGCACCCGTGTCCGGGTGGAGCGAAGCCGTGACGGTCAACAACTGACGCTCATCTATGATGGTCGCCGCCTTGACTACCGGCAGGGAGACCGACACTTTACGATTGGCCGCTCGCGCCATGGCATGGACGCTCCAGGCGAGGAAGTCGACGGCGTGCTGTTCGTGCCGAGCCGAATGTTCGAACAGTTGATCGGACCCGAATTCGGTATCGACAGGCCAAACACGATCCCGTCACGCCCGGAAGATCGCTTCGATTACCTAGAGAGAGGTGTGTGGGGCGTCTTCGCAGGTTCACGACTTCAGGCTCGTTTGCCGGCCAATGAAGAGCCTTACTCGAGCGGAGGCGTGCTGATGGTCCCCCTCCACTCGGTGGCGCAGGCTCTAGGTGGACGGGTCACGCGCTCCGGCGACCGCTTCACGATCACCCTCGGCGGAGACAGAGCGATTTACGAGCGCGGCGATCGAGGCTACACGTTCAACGGTCGCTACCGCGGATTGGGCCGCGAATCGGAGGAACGATCAGGCATCGTCTTCGTGCCTGTCCAGATGTTTGGCGGATTCCTCAACGGCGAAGTCGCCGTGCGCCGCGGCTGAGACAGCGTCCCCTCTCCGAGGGCCAGACTCGGAGAGGGGACCGGTAGACTTGCCGGATGCTGTTGACCTGTCTTGCCGCAGCCGCCTTCACCCAGACCGCTTCCCTGGAGCTCTACCGGGGCGCCCCCCTGGGCCCACAGTCCATACGCTACTGGTCGGCTGAAGACACGGTGCTGGATGCATCCAAACCGGATGCAAACATGGGGGGCGACTCCGGCCTCCTCGCCGGTCCCGGCAAGACCCTCCTGATCCGGTTCGGCGATCTGGCGCGAGCAGTCGGGCCGGGGAGGCGAATACGGTCCGCCACCCTCGTCCTCACCTACGTCTCACCATCGACACCCCAACTCAGAAGCGTTCGGCGCGTCTTGGCGCCTTGGGGCGAGGGACCTGCTCGCACCATCAGCTATTTCGGGTCCAACCAGGAACGCGACGCGGCGGCGGTTCGCTGGTCAGCGACCTGGCGGCATCGCCGAGGGGGCGCGGACCCGATTCCTTGGCAGCGTCCGGGCGCCATGGGAGAAGGCGACGCTCAACCGATCCCAACCGCCCGGAGCAGCGTGGAGGAAGATCGTATCGTCATCGAGGGCTTGGGCGAGGCCGTGCAGAAGATGAGCGAGCGATGGTACGAGAACCATGGCTTTGCCCTCCTCTTCGATAACACCGTAGAGGTCGAGAGCAGTCAGTCGCAACGAGGTCGCCCGAGGCTCTTGCTGGAGCTCGAAGATGCGCCCCCGACGAGCGGTCCCGATCTCAGTGTGACCCTCATCGCGCGATCTCCGGAGTACCCCAAGATGGGCGAAAAGCAGTGGCCTGCCGACGGCGAGGAGGTCACCTATACGGCCCACATCAAGAACGTCGGCAATGCCGAAGCCGAGGCCTTCGCCGCTCGCTGGGTCGTGCGCGAGCGGCCCGGCAGCGCCTTTCCGGTGAGCGTCCGGCTGAAACCCGGCGAATCGACTACCGTCACCCTCAAGAAGGCGTTTCAAAACGATCATCTCGACCATCGTCGGCAGCAGCTGATGCTCCTGGTGGAGCCTGGCGGCCCCGATGCCAACCCCTCCAACAATGCTCTGGAGATACACGAGAACGCGCTCGCGATCGGGATCGCCCTTCCGAAGTTCGCCTGGGAGCATCCAGGTCCGGCCCTCGAAGACTGGGCACAGGAGCAGGTGCGCCTGCTGAACGACGTCATCATGGCCCATAGCCGGTTCTCCTTTGCTCCCCATGGCAGCCTGGAGAGGGTGCGCATCCAGGCTCTCTCAGAAGCAACGGAGGGTGTGTCCGCCGCGCTCGACGCAACCTGGCAGCCCGGCTTCGGCAACAACATGGCGCTCGACCGTCAGATGGAATCCCTGCGCCAGAACGGACTGCGATGGCTCTTGTTCGACATCGCCGGGCAGTTCGGGCTGTTTCCGCTCGGGGCCGTGCAGGTTCGTCCGAGCGATAAGCCCGAGGCCACCTTCACTCGTGGAATGTTGGACCGCTTCCCGGGCATTCTCGGCGGGGGAGACACTCGGAACGACTCCTTGATGCCCCCCCAACTGCCGCTGCCCTACGCGCCCGCAGCCGATCCGGTCGTGGTGGGCCTGCCGCTCGAACCCACCGATCTCCTCGCGGCAACCGACGTGGTCGGCTTCAACACACGGTTGGGCAGGCGCAATGCGCCTCCAGCCGACTACATGCAGAGCCTGCCGTTAAACGTCGCGGTGCGGGTCTTGGATTCCGATGGCAATCCGCTAGCCAGGGCGAAGGTCGAGTTTCTTCCGGTTGCGCCCAATGGTCTGCCCGACGTCGAGCTGATGATCGGCCAGCCGCTCTACGTGCGTGAGTCTGATGACAAGGGCACCATCCTCCTTCCAAAGGTGCCGGGCGGTAGCGTGCCGGACAATCCCTTCGGAGACTTCCCCCAGACTGGAGGCATCCTCCTCGCCCGGACGACGATCCACGGGACCACCGAGTATGCGTGGCTGAAGGTGTGGCACCTGGCCGATGCTTATCATCGCGGGCAGAAGGGAGTCGCGATCCTCGACCTGCGCTTCAATGTGCCTTCTGCGCCGATTGAAGGATCGACCAACCTGGCTGCCGACCGGATCGTATCCGACGCCGGCGGTTCAGCCGCGCCCACCCTCCAAGCTCTCGTCGACGGAGATCCGGCGACCGCGGCCGAGGTCACCGGCGGCTGGCTCGAAATCGACCTGGGCCGCGATCGCCCGATCGGGGAGATCCGCCTGTACCCCAGCGGCGAGTTCTGGAACGAGTTCGACATCCACGTCTACGCCACCGGCGAGGAGCCTGGCGACGCCAAGCTGTGGGCCCGGGAGCTGGATTTCGGCTGGTCGAAGGTGAACCGAGTTGACCGGGAAGCTGGCGCCGCGTCTGTCGCTTATCGGGGCCGCGCGGTGCGCGTGCGGTTTATCCGGTTGATCGCCAAGGGAAGCTCGCCGACGAAGACATCGCTGGCGGAAGTCAAAGTCGCGCCCATCCGATTTAGCGAAGGGGGCTAGTTATCGCTTGATCTTCACGACCCGGTACAGCACATAGAAGAACGCCAGTACCGCCGCCACGATTGCGAAGATGTAGGCAGCCTGCATGGCTGGGTTGTGCGGTTCCACCGGCTCCACTACGAGCCGAAGCCAATAAGCATCCACGAGACTTCGACCTCAGGCGGCGGCCCGACGTTCGACTGCGCTCTCGAGCGCCAAGCGCAGGTCCTGGATGAGTTCGGACATCATTCGGCGCCGGGCCCCGGCGTCCGGGGCTCTCAGCAGCGACGAGGGATGGTGCGTAGCGAAGACGGTTCGCTCGTGCGCTTCAACGGCTTGGCCTCGCTGCTGAGACACTCGGAAGGCCGAGCCCAGCAAAGCCTGGGCGGCAGTCGCCCCAAGCGCCACGATCACCCGAGGCTGAATCCGCTCGATTTCCGCTTCCAGCCAAGGTCGGCACGCGCCCATTTCGGCGCGGTTGGGCTTCTTGTGGAGCCGTCGGGCTCCGCGCGGCTCCCATTTGAAGTGCTTGACGGCGTTCGTTACGTACACGTTCTCGCGGGCTATCCCGGCAGACTGCAGCGCCTCGTCGAGAACCCGACCCGCCGGACCCACGAATGGCCTTCCCTCACGGTCCTCCACATCACCCGGCTGCTCACCGACCAGCATCAGGTCGGCTAAGTTGCTGCCTTCTCCGAAGACGGCCTGCGTTGCGTGACGGTACAAGTGGCAGGCACGGCACGCCAGCGCCGCCCGAGCAACCTCTGCAATGTCTCCTTCCGGCGGCCTGGCCAGGCCGGCGTAGGGTTCTAGGGTCCCGGGGTCGTCATACTGCGTCGGGTCCTGTCGCATAGGTTTTTGACGACTTCCAACACCCTTTGCCCCGACCCCCAACCCTCTTCCCATCTGACTGGAAAACAACTAACATCATCTTGATCCGTCGTTACCACAACCGATGAGCGAACAGCAAACTGGACTCGAGCTGGACTTGGCGGAGATGAGCCTGGAGGACCTTCAGCGGCTCTCGGTGCGTCACGATGTCGACCCGGCTCTGTCGGAGCGCGCTTCGCGAGAGTTGCAGTTCCGGGCCCGCCGTGCCGCCGGTGTCATGGGTTCACCCGGCCACGAAATGCTCGAGCGACTGCATAAGCTCGCGCTCACCGAGGAGGCGTGGTCGGCGATGGTGGAGACGGTCGAGAAGCATTCCGGTCGCACCGGGCTCGTATCGTCAGGTAAGGGCTTTCGCGAGTGGGCCACCGGGGGCGAAATGAACTCCCTCACGATGCTGGCCAGC
>DATLGQ010000052.1:0-6813 GCA_035540435.1 Fimbriimonadaceae bacterium | reverse complement strand
GGCGGGATCGATGATCCCGGTCACGCTGAGGCCAAACTTTGGTTCGTCATCCTCGACGGTATGGCCTCCCACGACCACGGCGCCCGCTTCGACGGTCTTGTCGTGCATACCCCGAAGCACCTGCGCCCAGACCTCCGGGGGGGCCGCAGACGGATTGAAGCAGGCGATGTTCATCACGGTGAGCGGCCGGCCCCCCATCGCGTACACGTCGCTGAGGGCGTTGGCCGCCGCAATGAGGCCATAGCTATAGGGATCGTCCACCACCGGCGTGAAGAAATCCAGCGTTTGAACCAGGGCACGATCCTCCGAGATGCGAAAGACCGCGGCGTCGTCCTTGTGCTCAAAGCCGACGAGCAGGTCCGGGTTCGCGGACTTCGGTATGTGGCGGAGGACCTCCGACAACTGGGTTGGCCCCAGCTTAGAGGCTCAACCCGCGCAGGAAACCAGTTGCGTCAAACGCATGACCGGAGTGTACTGTGCTGCCGGGTCGCTGCTAGACCCAGGTCGAAGCGCGCCGAAAGATCTTGTCGCTGACCGGACGGCGTACATGGGCGAACACGAAATCCGGCCAGCCCGCCATGAAGTCGAGCTCGTAGTCGTCGGGCGCGGCAATGAGCACGAGAGGAGTGCCGTTGGCCACCTCGTGAGCCATCTTTGCCTGGGCGAACTGCTCGTAGCCGGCGATCTTGTTGGGTTCCTCCAACGTCGCCAGGAGGTCGACAAACAGCAGGTCCGCGCCATCCGCGGCATCGAGCGCTTCCTGCCAGTTCTGGAAGATCAGCAACTCGTCACTTGGGGGGAATGCGTTCTTGGCAGCGCCAACGACCTGCTCGTCCTTGGTGATCAATACGAACTTCATGTTCTCTAGAGCAACATTATGCTCTTTCCTGCACTATCTTTTCTGCACTGACGATGGTGGCAATTCAAGACATCGCTCGATCTCGCTCGACTCCCGGAACACGAAGTATGGCCCGCTGCCCGAAACGGCACGGACGTGTACCAGGTGTTCGGGCCTTGGGACCTACCCGATCAACGGGCACCACCCGTAACGAGTCGCAGCTATACTCGTTCTAAGGCTGTGAGAGGAAGCTATCTTTGGATTTTGCCCGCCGCGGCGTTGCTGGCGGGCTGTGGCACGACGAAAGGAACCGGCGAGGTGGCAGGCGTGATCACCGATGGGAATGGTAATCCGGTCCGCAACGCCACCGTGTACTACGGAGTCCTCGGTCGCGACCGCCAAACCGTGAGCAACTCCGAGGGGATCTACCTCCTGACCGGAGTGCCAGAGGCCAACCAGGTCATCCGTGCGACGGTGACCAAGGATGGCGTGCGGTACTACGGTCAGAACGTGGCCCAGGTCTTTGCCGGCGACCGCACGAAGAACGTGAACATCGCGGTCGTCCGGGACACCCAGCTGGCATCGATCCGCGGCTTCGTCAGCGACCGCTCCGGCAACCGCATCGGAGGGGCGAAGGTGTTGGCCTTTGGAAACGCTCTGACCAGCAGCATGGCGATTACGAACCGCGACGGCGAGTACGTCATCGGCGGCCTCTGGTCGGGTGTGGACTACAGCGTCACCGCCAGCGCCCGAACCTATAACTCCGACACCGAGTTCGTCGGATTGAACGCCGGTGAGGAGCGTTTCCTCAACTTTGTGCTGGGCGACGGCACCAACGCGAGCCTCCCAGCACCGACCGGCCTTGTTGCCGTCATCTGGACCTCGCCCCGCGAAACCACACGCTCCCGCACCGAGCGTGAGGCCATGATTGCCATCCGGCGGATGCTCAAGCCGAGCTTCCATCCGTCCGCGAGTTCCACCCGGCTGAGCAACGGCGGCAACTGGATCCAGACCGACCTTGCCTGGGACCCAGTCTTCCACGAGGCCATGCTGGGCTACGGCATCTACCGGGGTACGAGTCCAGGCGGAAACCTGCCCGCAATCGACTTTTTGCGAGAGACCGAGTCCGCCTACTACAGCGATCATGACGATCGCCTCGTGCAGAACCTCACCTACTACTACGAGGTGACGGCTCTCAACACCCAATATCCGGACTTCGCGAACAGCGAAAGCCCACCCTCGAACCGCGTGGGAGTCACCGCCATCGGCGACCTCTTCCTGAATGCCGTGAGCTTCTCCCCGTTACGATTCAACTGGCAGCCCGCCGACGGGGCCGAGTCCTACAGCGTGTTCCTGTTCGATACCTACCCATCGATCGGCGTCACCTCCATCTGGAACACCGACGGATCGCGCACCACCGGCACGAGCCAGACCTATACGGGCGGCGGCTTGGTGCCCGGAGCGCGCTACTACTACATCGTCGTCGGCTGGGCCAACGGGGACACGTCCGTGAGCATCAGCCCGGTGGAAAGCTTCATTGCGCCTTAGTCGAGCGACGACCCTGGTAGAACGAGCCTGCCTAGGGATACGTCCTACCTCGGAAGGAAGGGATTTTACGGACGTCGCGGGTGCCGACGGGGCGGCGTATTGAGAGAGATGCAGAAGAGGTGGGTGCAGGGAGCCAAGCGCGCCGCGAGTCTAGTTTTGCTGGTCGCGCCGGTGTGGGCAGGAGCTCAAACGCTGACGGTCGAGATTGGCCACGACCGATCCCCTGCGACCACCGAACTCAAGGCGCAGGCGGCGGTTCGGCAGTTTGCCGCTAACGTCGCCACGCTCACGCGCGCCCATCGTGACAGACTCGTGCGGGCGGGCCGCATGCGGCCAGAGATCGCGATCAGCTTCCCCACCCGGGTAGAGTTCGCCTCCCAGGGACAGCGCCTGCCGCTCGTTCGCAACGGATCCCGCGCCCCAGGTGGTCTCGTTCTGGCCTTCGACGCTTCCGGCCCCCACAGCTTCCCTCCCTCCTACCGGGCGCTGCTGCAGAGCGTATTCGATCAGGCCCAGGGCACCATGAACGCCGTCTTTGGGCAGCCGGCCGTCGGCGGCACGGTTCACGTTCGCAACTTCGATGCCGACATCTTTGACCGCGAGGCGGTGGCCGGTGGCTACTACGTGCCCAACAACGGCTCCGGTGAGCAGGAGATTCGCTTCCCGATCTACCTTAGCGAGGAGGCGGCGGCGGTGAACTTCCTCCACACCCTGCTCCTCGCTTACATCGGACCCGAGCCGTACGGTTTCGACGCCTTCCAGGAAGGGCTCGTGCGGGCAGCGACCATGTTCATCGCGCGGACGCCTGCCGCCATGCCGGCTTCGCTCGATCAGGGCGTGATCGAGGCCGTACTGGAGGCCACCTACGATGTCAGCCCCTTCTACGACTGGTACAACCAGCGAGCCTTGGGCGGGCCCGTGTTTATTGCACCGAACCTGCGCAGTGTGCCGCTACCGGCCGGAGGTTCTCTGGGCGGCATCTACCTCATGAGGTACCAGATGGCCGGCACGGCATGGCAAAAGGTCATGGCCGAGCACCCCGGCTTCGTGAAGGCCTTCAACGAGGCGTTCTATTCGAACACCGCAGTTCGCAACGATGCCGGTGCCTTGGGGTCCCTGGCACAGAACGTGCTGACGTCTCTCAACCCGGGCAATGCCGCCGTCGAGGGGCTGCCTTTTGCCGCCTGGGCGGCCCGGCAGTTCATCTTGGAGACGGATCTCACGTACGGCCCGAAGCTGCACGTCGCGCCGATCCCGATCGCCACCCAACTGAGCGGCCCCGACTTCGGGGTCTTCGACCTCGTCGTCACCTACTTCCACACATTGCTCGATGGCAACGAAGTTCTCGCGAGCGGCGTCAGCTACCCGATCTTCTGGGACCGCGACTTCAACCGCATCTTCACCTCGGCTCAAGAGGACCAGATGCCGATCGCCGGCGCCTTCGGCTCCGTGACGCCGAACTTCCCGAACCTTTACTCGGGCGTGCCGTACCGGGCGACGGTCGATATCCCAGTGCAAGATCAGCTCGAGCGCGTCTACCTCCCGGCGGGCGCCATCGCCACCGCATCCAGCCCTCTCGAAAACGACTTCTACGGCACGGTGCTCGGCCTCGGCCTCACCAGCGGCCAGACCGCCACCGTCAGCGTCTTCACCTCTGGAGGGACCGCCCTAGCGACGAACGTTCCGGTGCGCAACGGCGCCTTTGGAACCCGCATCGCCACGTCGGCGTTCTTGGGCCGGGGCGCACTCCTGGTGAGGGTGTTCATGGGAGCGAACGAGGTTCTGGCCCGGCGGGTGAACAAGGGACCTGGTCCGCTGGCGCTCGACCTGCGGATCGGCGGCGACGCCAACCAGGTTCTCAACTTGCCCAAGGGCCTGAGCGCCCTCGGATTCTTCGTCGACCCCTGGGAGAGCAGTATCCCGGCGATACTTGGCGTGAGCCCGCTGGAGACGCTGGCAGCCCGCTACAACGCCTCCCGCGCGGCTTACGACCTTTACCCCTCGCTGGAGCCCTTCAAGATCGGGCACGGGTACTTCGTGCGGCTCGATGCGGCCAAATCGCTCGCCGTCCCCGGCCGCCTCAGCCCCGGCACCCCAACCAGCACGGCACTGCGTCCAGGATGGAACCTGATCTCCAACCCGCTGCCCGAAAACACGCCCAAGTCGCGGGTGACCGTGGTCAAAGCGGCAGAGTTTCCGCAAGCCTATTCGGGTGCGGAAGGAAGCGACCTCGGGATCGACTTCTTCGAGTTCGTGCCTGGACCGGCGGACGCAGCTACTGGCGCGCCAGAGACCGGATCGATGGTCGCGGCCACCTCGTTCGAGCCCGGGAAGGCTTACTACGTCAGAGTCATGGCCGCAGAGGGCCTCACGCTCCTGTTTTCGCCCGCTACGCCTCTGGGTCCGACTCGCGCACCCCAGGTCACTGCTCAGGCGAGCGCCGCACCACGTGCCGGTCTCCTCGGTGGGTGGGTCATGAAGCTCAGCCTGGAGGGCTTGCCCGTGGCCGCCTTTATCGGGCAGAGGCCAAGTGCAACCCGCGGCTTCGATCGCCCATTCGACTCTGAGTTGCCGCCGCTGATGGGCGGGCCGCAGATTTGGATCGAGAATGGCAGCCGACTGTATCGGGACACGCGATCACTTGGTATGCGTGAAACATATCAGGTGCGCCTGACGGGCCTGGTACCCGGTAGGCGATACGGTTTCAGAACGGCCATGGTCGAGGGCAATCAGCGCTCGATCACGATCATCGAGAGTGGCCGGCGTCGGGTCACCGGGCCGGATGGCGTCCACGTCTTCACGCCCCGAAGCCCGACCCACACGATCACGATCGAGGCCGGGGGACTGCGATGATCCGCTGGGCCGTGGTGCTGCTGGCGGTTGTTCTGGCCATGGCGTGCGGTGGTGGCGGCGGGCCCGTATCGAGCGTGCAGCTCTTTGGCCGCGTCCTGCAAGTCGAGACCGGCGGGCCGCCGAGTCCTCCGGCCAGCGTTCAAGTAGGCGGAACCAGTTTGCTCACGTCGCTAGTCGATGGCTCATTCTCGCTCAGCGTCCCTCGCGGAGCTTCTGCGCTCACCGTCGATTCGCGCAGTGCGTCGGGAGTTTGGACCTTCACGTTTCCGCCGGCGAACTCCACCACCGACGTGGGAGATCTCTGGATCGGGCCGGAGCGGATCACGCTCACGGGCGTCGTCCGCAACTCTACCAATGACGCCCCGATTCCGAACGCGACGGTCATCTTCGGCGGTCGCAGCGGCGTGACGAACTCGAGCGGGGTGTTCAACCTGGCCGAGGTCGCGTATTCGAGCCTCACCCAGACCGCGTTCTGGGGCATCGCGGGGACCGTGCGGGCGAACGGCTTTTTCGCCACCAACTTCAGCGCCCAGGACCGGCTCGCGGTGGCGGGCGTCGTGGACGTGGGAACGATCCTTCTCACGCCGACCAGCGATCCCAACCCGCCCGGTACGCCGTTCAACATCTGGGGTGTGGTGTCGCCCGCGAATCAGGCGCAGGGAACGATCGCCACTCTGCGCCAAGGCGGGGTCGCCGTGCGTATCTTCAATGTGGGAGCGGATGGCCGATACATGTTCTGGGTGAGTCCCGGCACCTACACAATCGACTTTGAGAAGGGCGCCCTCGGCGCCTCGGTGCCGCCGTTCACCCTCAATCAGCCGAACGAGGTCATTCGTCGAGATGTTACGCTTCAATAAGCTCCGCTGGGTTCGTAGCGCTCTGCTGCTCCTGGCAGGCGGCGCGGGCATCGTGGTGGGCGTGCTCTACGCGAACGAACTCGCCAAGATCGACCCATTCGCGCGCATGCGCAAGCAGCCGGAGTCACCGCTTGGGCAGCAGATCGCCATGCGGCTCGAGGACGTCGACCTCTGGCATTACAGCGAAGGCAAACTCGTGACCACCGCCAACGTCGACCGCATCGACGTTCACGACAGCCGCCAGGAGATCAGCCTGTTCGGCGTCAAGAACGGCGCCTACAAGGGCGACCGGGGCGAGTTCAAGTACGACGCGGAGCGCGCGCACTGGAACGCGATCGCCAAGCGTTTGGAAGTCAGCAGTGGCGTCCGGCTCCGCAACAAAGACATGGATCTGCGAACCGCCGGCTTCACTTACAGCCAGGAATCGCAGGTGCTCAGTGCTCCAGGCCAGGTCAGTGGCACCCTCAACGAAGGCAAGCTGCAGGCGAGCGGCTTCCTCTACGACATGAAGGAGGACACCTACCGCACCGGCCCGACCACCTGGGAAGGCAGCGTTGCGCTCTTCCAGGATGCGGGCGACACTCAGCGGCGGCCCTGGCGCTTCAAGACCGACGGCATCACCAAGCCGCAGGGCGACGTGACGACCTATGAGAACGCGGAGGCCACCGACGGCGAGGTGATCGTCAAGGCGCCGAAGCTCGAATACAACCGCAAGAC
>DATLGQ010000051.1:0-3170 GCA_035540435.1 Fimbriimonadaceae bacterium | reverse complement strand
CCAGAGCAAGCACCCCATCCCGATAGCGAAGAGCGATCACGGTCGTGCCGTGGGTCTCCAACTCGTGCTCGGGCGACGCTCCGGAAACGGCGGGCGACAGGCCGCCAAAGCGCACCAAGTCGGCAAAAGATCGCGACGACGCTTCGATCATGTCAGACAGTCTATTCGCCCGAACGCTGTCGATACTTCTTGGCTTGGTCGGGGTCGACCTTCTTCATGCGGCGCAACAACTCGTTGCCCCCTTCCGGCTTACGGATGTCCGGCTTGGAGGGGCCGCCTTCGTCGCCGAGCTTGCGCTCGGGTTCGCGCTGGAGGGGCCTGGTCAGTCGATCTTCGGAATGGATGATCACGATACACCTCTTACCATGTCGATGAAGGTTTCTACGTTCGCGGCTTCGAAGAGTTGCTCGCCGTAATGCGCGTCGGGGGGCAGCTGCAGTTCGACGGTCTGCCCTTCGAGCTCGAAGCTGACGGAATGCCAGCACGCGTTGCGAGCGAACGAGCCAAAGCGAGTGAGCGAGAGACTGCGTGCTCGCGCCCGGGTCGGCTCGCGCACTTCGCGCAGCCGCGATTCCAGTTCCGCCACTTCCAGTGGAGCCTCCGCCTCCCCCATGCCTTGGAGCGCGTGGTAGAGCCCCTGCTCCGGATCGATGTTGTGATACTCGAGGTCGTAGGCCTGCAGCGCCGGGTCGCGCCAATTCATGCCCTCCTCATCCATGAATGATTCGAGCATTCTCCGCTTCGCTGCCCAATCCACCTCTGCCGACACTGAAAGTGGGTCGTCTTGCATGGCCGCCATCAGCCGCCGGCAATCATCGATCTGTTGAATCAGCTCCGCATCGAGCTCCAGCGTCCGCTCTGCCGCGCTGAGGTACGACTCGACGACCTCGAACGCATTCGTCCAGCTTCGCCCCTCCAGCGGGACGCAGAACTCGAAGGATTCGTCGCGCGATATGGCCTGAAACGTCCTCACCGGATCGCTGAGCCGCCAGGTTGGAGCTTGGTCGTGCTCCGCCAGCGCGATCGCCAGGCGCACCAGCGCCACCTTCCTCTTGGTGCAGCTTGCCATCATGTTCGCATCGCCCGAGATGACATGAAGTCGAACCCATCGAGAAGGGTCTGCGTGCGGCTCGTCGCGGGTGTTGAAGATCGGGCGACGGTAAAGAGTCTCCGCATTCAGCGGCTCCACTAGAAAATCGGCCCGCTGGCTGAGCTGATAGACGCACTGCTTGCCCGATTCCGAGCCCACCTTCCCGGCGCCAGTCAGGATCTGCCGCACGACCAGCATCGGCAGCACCGACTCATAGAGGCGTTGGAAGGGCAGCGAGCGAGGCACCAGGTAGCTTTCGTGGGTGCCGTAAGAGGCGCCATGAAAATCGGTGTTGTTCTTGTAGACCCTCACCCCCCGTCCGGTTTCGAGCTCCAGGGCTTGGGCAGCCCGCAATACCGCAAGCTCACCCGCCGCGTCGTGAGCGGCAAGTTCCTCGAGCGAAAGACATTCCGGAGTGGAGTATTCCGGGTGCCCGTGGTCGTTGTAGAAGCGAGCCCCGTTCGGCAAGATTCGATCGGAGCGCACATCCCGGTCGATAGGGTGGGCTTTGCCCCGGTCGAACTGAGCGTCCGTCGGATCGTGCGCAAGCCGCTCGAGCTTGAAGCCGCGAAGATCGCTCCGCGGGGACTCGTAGCGATAGTCCCAAAACGCGAAACACTCGCCAGGGTAGCCCCTGACGAGTGCCATCGCATCTTCTACCTGATCCTCTGCTCCCCGCCCCTCGACCAGAAGTCCGTACTCGGTCTCGAGGCCGGCGAGGATCGGGCGCATCACCTTCTAAAGACGACCAGGAACCCACTTGTGGGGAAGCCGTTCGGAGGCGTGCCGCCCGTCACCGTGAACGAAGCGCTGCGGATCGAGCTGAACTCGCGGTCCGGGTGTGAGCTGACTCGCACGATGTTGCTGATCGTGCCGGAAACCTCACCCGCGATGCTTCCATCGTCTACCTGCGAGATCGGGAAGGCGCTGAAGGTGCCTTCATCGAAGTCGACCACTCCGAAGTACATGTCCACGATCTGGCCCGCGCCGTTACGGATGATCGCCACCATATCCTGGTCGGCGCCCTCTCGGCTGTTGGGGAACGTGATCATGTCAAACGTGCTCAGGTTCGCCAGGACCTGCGTGTACGGCCGGAAGATGCCCATGAGCGAGGTGATCTTGGCCACGCCGCTCAGATCGCGCGGATCGGCGCCCAACAGGCTGTAGGTGCCGAAATCGGGCGTGAGAGTGGTTGGAGGCGCCCACACGCCTTCGACGGACGTGAACAGCCCCAGCACTTCGAAGGGTCGGGAGCTGCCTGCCTGCGCGCTCAGCGCGATGCCGTCGCCGCTGAAGTACACGCGCGTCGCCGGCGAGCCGCCGGTCATCGTGGGCTTGTCCGGCACGTTCGAAATGTCGAACATGACGTAATCGTTCAGGAAGCCGACGATCGCGCCTTCGTTGAAGCTCAGGTTCGAAAGCTCGAACAGGTCCCGATCGAAAGTGACCGAAATCCCATCCTGGTTGAGAATCGCACTATCCAGAAAGATCGGAACGATCGTCTGGCGACCTTGGAAAGCGCGGATGTGGGCCGGGAACTCCTCGAGCACGACCGGAGGGGTCTGCGGGAACGGTTCGATCGGCATTCCGCTATCGTCCTCCACCAGCACCCGGTTGACCTCAAGAGTCAACGAGTCGAAAAAGCGGCTGTCCATGCTGGCCGGCACCCGAGCGTTCACGTTGATCACTTGGTAAGTGAACTGCTCCAGACCCAGAAGCCTCACTGGGTTCAGAACGGTCTCGACTCGGTAAAGAGGATCGTTCCGCAGGTGCTGCGGAAGGGGTTCGAGCTCCGAATCGTTCAGGTAGATGCGCCGAATCTCGGCGATCGGATCGCCAGGAGCGCGACCTTGCCCAGTTAAGAACGCGAACTGGATCAAAGCCGGCTTGTCCGGCAGGGTCACTACCGCGCGGCCATCACCACCGGGAAGAGTTCCGGTCGTGCCAGAGCCGGGACTGCTGTTTCCGCCCCCGCATCCAATCACAGCAATAGCAGCGGCAGCTAACAGAAAGGGCCACTTTCTCAAAACCTGTTCACCTCGGATCTATGCAGCAGCTTCAAGATGCTGCGCGTTAGTAT